>NZ_CWKH01000001.1:3000000-3252791 GCF_001245615.1 Mycolicibacterium neworleansense | reverse complement strand
CGCGCCACCACCGGCTCAGGCGGTCGACGTCGCCAACCCGCCGGCGCATCAGCCGCCCGCTCAGGTACCGCCGGCACCTGCCGCCCCGGCGCCCGCACCTGCACCCGTCTACGTTCCGCCGGCACCCGCACCGGTCTACACACCTCCGCCGGCCCCGGTCTACACGCCGCCGCCGTATGTGCCGCCGCCGGTGACCTATCCGCAGCCACGGTTGCGCGACCGGATCATCGAACGCATCCCGATCATCAACCGCTTCCACTGAACTTGGCGGTGAGCCCGGCCCGGGCCAGCCGGGCCTGCTCGGCGCGCACCACCTCGTCCTGATGCGGCGGGGCTTGATCGGGATGTTGTGCCAGGCGCCGGATCGGTTCGTCGACGGTGCCCCGGGCCAGCAGCCGGTACACCCGCACGGTGTGCAGTTCGCTGAGCCGCTGGGTGCGTCCGATCACCTGCCGTTCGGTGCGCGGCTGCCACTGCGGTTCGGTGATGATGAAGACCGCCGGGGTGCTGAGGCGACGCAGGTCCAGGGCTCCGGTTCCGATGTGGGCCAGGAGGGTGGCCGGGCCGCGGTCGGTCGCGAACGCGTCGACGACTGCCTGCTGATCGGGCACCGATGCGTCCACCGGCCCGAAGATATTGCCCGGCAAGGCTTTCCGAACCACGTCCAGCACCGCGGGAAAGTGTGAGAACACCACCACCCGGGCGCCGTTGATGTGGGCCTCGTTGGTGAGCTCGACGAGCCGGTCCAGCTTGGCTGCCGGTGTGGGTGCCCCGGACGGCCAGGCCGCCTGGCGGATCGCGGTGAAGTTGCCGCTGGTGACGGCCTGGCGGTAGCGCTCCCGGTCGGCGCGGCTGGGCCGCACCCATTCCTCGGTGGCGATGCGCACCGGCAGTTCGTCGACGACGTCGCGGAAGTCGCGTCGCAGGTACACCCGGTCCACCGCGCGGCGGAACGCGATCGACCCGCGGTCACCCGCGTTGGGCGCGACCTTGCCGGCGACGTCGGGTTGCAGGAAGTCGGCGAGATGGCGAAAACCACCGATCCGCTGGTGCATTGGCACTCCGGACAGGAACAGCACGCGGTTGTCGGAGGCCAGCACGTTGCGGACGGCCCGGGCCCGGTCGGACTTCGGGTCACGCAGCAGGTGGGCCTCGTCGACGATGACCAGCCCGGGGCGCTCGGGCAGTTTGATGCGTTGCAGGGTGTCGTAGGAGAGGATGGCCACGCCGCCGGAGCTCTTCCAATTCTCAAGGCGCGCATCGCGTTCGCTGCCCCGGATCTCGATCGCCCGCAGGGCGGTGTGCTTGGCGGTTTCTGCGGCCCAATGGATGCCGGTGTGCGGCTGGCACACCACCAGGGTGTGGCGCAGCTGTTGGGTGGCGGCCAGGTGGGCGGCGACGGTCAGCGCCTGCAAGGTCTTGCCCAGGCCCAGGTCGTCGCACAGCAGGACCCGCTCCCGTGCCAGCGCGTAGCGGGCGCCGAATTCCTGGTATCCGCGTAATTCGGTCCGCAACAGGGTGCGGTTCAACCTGGTCTGCTCGACCTGTGCGGCGACCTCGGCGCCGACAAATCCCTGTGCGGCGTCCACATCGGTTGTCCCGGAGGCGAAATCGCTCAACATCTGGTCGACGGGGCGCGGGTCGGCGCGGTAGTGCGCCCACACGTCACCGTCGCTGTGATGGGCGTCGTCGATGCGGTCGAGGAGAACATGCACCGATTCGAGCAGCTGCTCTGATGCGGTGTTGCTGCGTAGTCGCGGCATGAGCCGCCGCAGTTGTTTGACCGGCGCCTCGGCCCGCACCAGTGTCAGCAGTGAGGTGAGCAGCTCGGTGTCCTGCCCGGCGCGCAGCCGGGGCCGCGTGGTGGTGCGGATGTGGTCAGCCATGGCCTGGGCCGCGGCCTGCACCGACTGCGCGGCCTCGATGTCGACACCCGGCACCTGGGTCAAGACCCGGGCCGGCACGGTGTGGACTTCGGCGACGGTGCGGTAGCTGTTGGTGAGCGCGCCGAGACGGGCGCCGCGCGCCAGGTACGGGCGCAGGTGCGGCAGCGGCGCCGATTGCAGCGTCTCGGTCACGACCTCATCGGTGCTCGCGCGGATCCGGTCGGCGATCTCGGCCCGGAGTTTGCCAACGCGGGCCAGGGTGGCGTCGGCATGACGGATCAGCTCGGTGGGGTCGGCGCTGTCCATGACTCATCATCATGGCATCTCGCCAGGGGTGCCGGGGGCACGGATTATCCGGAAGTCACGTCACGGAGCTGGTGTGAGTTAGCCGCCGCAGACCGCGCCGATCGCGATTTGTCGGCGATGGCCGAGTTGCCCGCCTGCTAGCGACTTTCCCGCGACAATCGCCACATCAGCCACATGAGGATCGTCAATCACGTTGTCGCTGGAACTCATTGACCCCTCTGCACCTTCGGCCCCAATAGCCTCAGCTGTCCAGTGCCCGGCTAATAGCGACACTGTCGCTCGTAGGCGGGCAGCCCGATTTCTGTGACACACGAGGCGGACACGCATTTGAGTGACAAAAGTGCAGAACCCGTCTGTGGCACAAGGTGCTCACGGTGTGCGTGTGGCGATTGTCGCTGAAAAGTCGCTGATAGCCGGGCAACTCGGCATCCGTCGTCCGGTCTCGACACGCCGGCCTCAGATCATGTCGTTCTTGGTGAGCCAGCGCATCACCGGCCAGCCGATGAACACCGGCAGCCAGCAGGTCAGCACCCGGTAGAGCAGCACCGCGGGCACCCCGATCGCGGCGGGCACGCCGAACGCGGCCAGACCACCGATGAGGGCCGCCTCGACGGCGCCGACGCCGCCGGGAGTGGGAGCGGCCGAGGCCAGGGTGCCACCGACCATGGTGACGACGGTGACGGTGACGAATGAGGTGGTGCCGCCGAATGCCTCGACGCTGGCCCACAGGGCCAGGGCCGCACCGAGGGTGGTGCCCCCGGCACCCAACACGATGAGGGCGAGCCGCTGCGGTTCGCGGGCCAGTTTGATCAGGTCGTCGGTGACCTCTTTGAGCTTCGGGCGCAACGAGGAGGCCAGCCAGCGTCGCAGTTTGGGCACGGCCAGGAACGCTCCGACGAGCCCGAGCGCGAGGCCGGCGATGAGGTAGAGGACGGTCGAGCTCGGGACGAAATGCGACAGGTCGGCAGAGGCCCCGGCCAACGTGCTGAAGAAGATCAGCAGGATCACGTGCACGATCACCTGCACCGACTGTTGCAGCGCCACAGCGGCGGTGGCGCGCGCCGTGCTCAGTCCGCCCTTCTGCAAAAACCGGGTGCTCAGGGCGAGACCGCCGACGCCCGCGGGCGTGGTAGTGGCGGCAAAGGTGTTGGCCACCTGCATGATCGAGAGGTTGCGGAAACTCACCAGCCCGTCGGCGCAGGCCCACAGCGCGGCCGCCGCACCCACGTAGGTCAGCGCCGAAACCGTCAGCCCGAGCAGGGCCCACGACCAGTCCACGGTGCGCAGTTCGGAGAAGAACGTCGGCACGGTGCTGATGAAGGGGTAGGCCACGTAGACCAGGGCCACCAGCAGCACCAGCTGGATCACCTGGGTGCGGGTGAAGCGGGTGATGGTCTCGGCCTGGATCTGGTCGGCGCCGGTCTGGCGTTTGACCTCGTCGCGCGCGGCGGTCATCACTTCTTTGGCGTCGGGGATCTCCGCCCGCACCCGGGCCGGCACCGCGGCCTTGGTCAGCCGGCGTGAGGCGGTGAGCACGGTGTCCCGGCCGAATGCATCGATGGCCGCGGCGACCGCCGACTTCGGGTCGTACAGCGCGGTGGTGGTGACGAGCAGTTGGGCGATATCGGACTGCAATTGCGCGTCGGTGGCGCCGTATTCGGCGTTGCCGAACCCGCCGAACAGCACGGCCCCGTCGTCGACGGTGATCTCCTTGCTGCGCAGGTCGCCATGGGAGATCTGGTGGTCGTGCAGGGTGCGCAGCGCGTTCCACACCCGCCCGACGGTGATCTCGTCGGTGCTCTGATCCAGCGGGATACCGCGTTTGCGGTTGTGCGCGTACAGCGTCCAGCCGCGGTCCAGCGCGGCCACCGACATGGTCGATGTGCTGGCCAGGCCCAAGTCGCCGATGGCGATGGCCATCAAGGCCCGGTGCTCGACGGCGCGGCGCATCGAGGTCTGAAGGGGCGCAGTCTCGTTGGAGCGCAGCCGCAGCTTGCGCCAGACCTGGCGTACCGCGCCGCCGCTCTGCTGGTTGGGTCCGTAGAGCTCGACGACGGCGCTGGAGTCGGGATCCGGCGACTGTGCCGTCAGCGTCAGTGGGCCCGCGCCGGCCGGGCGGATGACGGTGAACGCCGAGACGACGAACCCGCGCCGGGCCAGCGCGCGCACCGGAGCGGGACCTCCAGTGCGGGGGTGCCCACGAGCCACACCACCAGCGCGCCGACGAACCAGCCCGCGGTCAGGCCCAGCAGGGAGCGGGCCGGGACGACGGCGCTGACCACGAGGTGGATCGGGACGAATGCCAGCAGCAGCGTCCACCACCACCGGCGCAGCCGGCGGGACAGCCACGGCCCGGACACGGTCAGCACCGCGGCGAGCATGCCGATCCAGCGAGGATCGTCGAGGAACTGAGACAGCTGCGAGCTGAGCCGGTCGGAGAGGTCGAAATGCCATCGGGGTGCGGCGATACCGTTGGCGGTGATCGACAGCGACAACATGGTGATCAGGGCCGCGGCCGCATAGGCGCCGAGCAGTTTCCACTGTCGTCCGAGGATCAGGCTGACCAGGATCACGAACGGCAGGGCCAGGATCGCGATGCCGTAGGCCAGGTAGACGAGGTTGGACTGGGTCGGGGTCAGCACGCCGACGATTTCGGAGATCGACTTCTCCAGTGCCACCCACTCGTAGCGGGTGATCAGCGAGCTGGTGATTACCGTCGCCAGGAAGATCGCGGCCAGGATCAGGCGCAGGATGTCATTGGTGCGACGGGTCGGCGGTTGCAGGAGGCTGCCGGTGACGGTGATGTCCCGTCCGTCAACGCGCATGTTCCCCCTTCCTGACCCGTTACCAAGACCCGCTACCAAAGCCCGCGACCAAGGTAGCGGGATCGGACACCGATATCGGCATTTGGTGGCGATCTGGACCGTTACGAATTCACATCGGTCTCATTAGTCACCGCGGGCGACAATTTTTGCCGGTGCGATGTGATCTAGGCCGACGTACGCAGCAGACGTGATGTAACTTCGAGCGACATGCCAACGCCGAATTGGCCGCTCCGGAGGAGTTGAACGGTGGATTCGACCCCATTCGGGCACTATCAGCTGCAAAAGCTGATCGGTCGGGGCGGGATGGGCGAGGTTTACCAGGCCTACGATTCCGACACCGACCGCATCGTCGCGCTCAAGGTTCTGCCCCCTCATCTGGCGCAGGACGAGGCTTTCCAGGGGCGTTTCCGTCAGGAGTCGCATGCCGCGGCCGGGGTCAACGATCCGCACGTGGTGCCGATCCACGGCTACGGCGAGATAGACGGCCGGCTTTATCTGGACATGCGGCTGATCGAGGGACGCAATCTCGGCGCTGTGCTCGCCAACTCCGGCAAGCCGATGGACCCTGCCCTTGCGGTGAGCTTGGTGGAGCAGGTCGGGATGGCGCTCGACGCCGCCCACAAGGTGGGGCTGGTGCACCGCGATGTCAAACCGTCGAACATCCTGATCGCCGACAACGACTTCGTCTATCTCATCGATTTCGGTCTGGCTCGCTGCGCCGACGACGTGGGGATCACCACCGCGGGCAGCACGGTGGGCACGTTGGCCTACATGGCCCCGGAGCGGTTCGAAGGCGGGAAGGCCGATCCGCGTTCGGACATCTACGCACTGGCGTGCGTGCTCTACGAGTGTCTCACCGGGGCGCGGCCCTACCCAGGGGACAGCCTCGAGCAGCAGATCGCCGGGCACATGGTGTCCCCGGCGCCGCGCGCGTCGGACAAGGATCCCCGGCTGGCGGCCTTCGATGAGGTGATCGCCAAGGGCATGGCCAAGAAGCCGTCCAAGCGGTACCAGACCGGTGGCGCGCTGGCCGCGGCGGCGCGCGCTGCCCTGGCGGTTCCGGTGCGCTCCACCGGACGGTCGGGACGTCATTCGGCACAACGGGTTCCGACCCGCGTCCGGGTGTCCAAGAAGGTGGCCGCAATCGTGGGAGCGACGGTTGCGGTGGCGGCGCTGGGCGCGGTGGGGGTGTGGCAGCTGCGCGACAACGGTTCGGGCGGTGTCGCCAATGTCGCCGGTTCAGCGGGCTCCGGTCCGGTGGATGTGCCTGCCGGTGCGGTCGACAAGATCGCCGAGACGGTGCCGTCGGAGATCCGCGACTCCGGCCGGCTGGTGATCGGGGTGAATGTGCCCTACGCGCCCAACGAGTTCAAGAATTCCAGCGGCGAGATCGTCGGGTTCGACATTGATCTGATGAAGGCCGTGACCCGCACCATGGGGCTGGTGCCCGATTTCCGCGAGACCGGTTTCGAGGGGATCCTCCCGTCGGTGGCCGACGGCAACTTCAACGTCGGGATGTCGTCGATCACCGACACCGTCGAGCGCGAGCAGCAGGCCGACTTCGTCACCTACTTCCAGGCGGGCACGTTGTGGGCGCGGCGAGCAGGCTCGGCGGCCGACCCGGGATCACCGTGCGGGCTGCGAGTGGGCGTGGCATACAGCACGATTCAGGAGACCCAGGAGATTCCGGCCAAGTCCGATGCGTGCGTGGCTGCCGGGCTGCCGCCGATCGAGAAAGTGGTGCGCACCCATCAGGATGAAGTGACGGCCGCGCTGGTCGCCGGTGAGGTCGACGCCATGACGGCCGATTCACCCGTCACGGGGTTCGCGATCAAGCTCAGCGGTGGCGCACTCGAGCCGGCCGGTGAGGTATTCGACTCCGCGCCGTATGGCTGGCCGGTGGCCAAGGGGTCCGGTCTGGCCGAGTCGCTGCGGCTGGCGCTGGAGCACGTGATCGACTCCGGGGAGTACCGCACCATCGCCACCATGTGGGGTGTGGAGAAGGGCATGATCACCGAGCCGGTGATCAACGGGGCCTTCCGCTAAGGGTTCTCGCTCATACCGCGTTGCGGCCGGCGATGGCCTGCGCCAGTTGCACCACCTGACCGTCGGTCACGTTGGTTCCGGTGATCCGCACATCGACGACCAGGTTGTCGACGGCCACGATCGCGCGCCGGCTGCCCTGCTGCGGGTTGGTCGGGGACTGCTCGTTGGTGACGTCGATGTCGTCGACGACGCTGGGGTTGCCGAGCACGAAGGTGCTGGGCGGCGGTTGCCGCCGTAGGTGATCTTCAGGCTGTCACCGGCGCACTGCCGCCAGCTGTCGACGGTGCGGGCGACGAGTGTCTTTGCCGCCGTTGGCGTATCGAACGCGGCGACGGCCTGGTCGACCTCGAGGTCGTTGCCCTCGTCGGCGAACAGGGATTCCCGGAATTGCCGGAATCCACTGTCGCGGTAGATCTCGTCCATGGCATTGCCGATGACGGCCAGACACACCGGACGCGATGCGTGCTCGTCGGCGTCGAGCCGGGCGGGCTGGCGCAGCGCGGTCTTGGGGCGCAGGCCCGTGGTGGACAGAATCGTGTTGAGCTCTGATTCGCTGGCCAGCATGCTGCCGAGGACGTCGACCTGTGGGCCTGCGTCCTCCTCGGTTTGCCCGGTGCTGCACCCGCTGAGCGCCGAACCTGCCAGTGCGATGGCCGCGACAGCCGGGATAGCCGCCCGCTTCACGTCCATGAAACCCCCTTGACCGTATTTGCTGATCGTAATCGGTCAGCCCGGGGTGGCGCAGCGTTCGTGCGTTGCTCGGGGCTCTGCGGTCAGAGCGCGTTGCGGCCGGCGATGATCTTGGCCAGCTGGACGGTCTGGCGGTCGGTGATCTCATAACCGCTGATCCGCAGGTCGACGACGTAGGCGTCGACGGCCAGGATCGCGCGGTGGGTGATGCGGTCGGCGATATCCAGCGGCTCGTCGTGCGTGATGTCGATGCCCTCGAGCACGGTCGGGGCGTACATCCGCCGGGCGTCCTGCGTCTCGCCACCGTCGTAGCTGAAGGTCAGGGTGTCGTCGCCGCAGCGGCGCCAGATGTCGACGGTGCGGGTCACCATGGCCTGGGCCTCGCTGGGAGTGTCGAATCTGGCGATCGCCTGATCGACCTCTATGTCGTCGGCATCATCGGCGAGCTGGGTTTCGCGGAACTCGCGGTAGCCGCTGTCGCCGTAGACCCACTCCATCCCATTGCCGATCACGACGATGCACTCCGGGCGGGACAACGGCTCGAAGTTGGCGTTGGTCATCGGGCTGCGCAGCGCGGTCTTGGGCCGGACCTCGGCGTGCATCACGGTGTTGATCTCGGATTCGCTGGCCATCATGCTGCCGAGAACATCGACATGCGGGCCATCGGAATCGGGGACGGTCGGGGTGCAGGCGGTCAGCAGTGCAGCGCACAGCGCCGCCGCGGCCAGTCTCGGATCGATGCCCATCAGAACCCCCTTGGATCTTTGCTGATCCTAAACGTGAACGGGGGTTTTGCCAGGCGGCAGTTTGGTGGCCAGTGCGTGCCAACTGGCTCGTTCCCCCGATCGGGGGACAGCGGATTCGTCCGGTGCGGGGGCCGGTCGGTCGATACAGCCGGCAGCCGTGGCGGCGCATTCTTATCTCAACGCCGGAACACACCGGAACGCACACCAAAAGCCTTATCCGACAAAGGAGTCGACATGAGCACCATCACCCGCCGCATCGCCGCCGGTTTCACCCTGGCCGCCGCTCCCGCACTGATCGCCCTGGGCGCCGCCACCGCGCACGCCGACGCTTCCGTCGCCAACACCGGCCCGTCGGTCAGCACGCATCAGGCCTTCCCGAACCAGCACAACATGCCGCAGCCCGGGTCCGCGACCCACCATCACCACCAGCACAACCACGGCAAGTAAGCCAGGGGGAGGCAGAGCCCGGACGCAGCCGGCGTCCGGGCTTCTGGCTGTGCGGGCTTTTGGTCCGCCGGGGCTGTGCGGCTCGTAGGGTGGGGGAATGGTGGGGTTACCTCCGGGGCCTCCGTTGCCCCCGTCGGTACAGGGCTTGTTGATGTTGCGGTACTGGCCGCGCTTCGTCTCGGCGTGCCGACGCCGCTACGGCGACGTATTCACGCTGCGGGTTCCGGCGATGGGCACCATGGTGTACCTGGCCGACCCCGCCGACATCAAGGTGGTTTTCGCCGGCGATCCGACGATCTTCCATGCCGGAGAAGCGAATTCGGTGCTCGGTACCCTGCTCGGGGACAGTTCGGTGCTGGTGATCGACGAGGAGGAGCACCGCGAACGCCGGCGGCAGATGCTGCCACCGTTCCACCGCGACGCCGTGGCCCGCCAGACCGCGATCATGACTGAGATCGCCGCGGCGAACATCGCGGACTGGCCGGTGGGCACCATGTTTCCGGTGGCGCCGAAGATGGCTGAGATCACCTTGGAGGTGATCCTGCGGACGGTGATCGGGGCGTCGGATCCGGCGCGGCTGGCCGCGCTGCGTTCGGTGATGCCGCGGCTGCTGAGTGTGGGTCCGTGGGAGACGCTGGCGCTGGCCAGCCCCGGCCTGCAGTGGCGGCGCCCATGGCGGAACCTGCAACGCAAGGTCGAGGAGGCCGACCGGTTGTTGTACGCCGAGATCGCTGATCGGCGTGCCGACCCGCAGGTCGCGACCCGCACCGACGTGCTGGCCATGCTGGTGCGCTCGGCCGACGAGGGCGGCCACACGATGACCGATCGTGAACTGCGAGATCAGCTGATGACGTTGATCGTCGCCGGGCACGAGACCACGGCGACCGCCCTGTCGTGGGCGCTGGAGCGGCTGACCCGTCACCCCGCGGTGCTGGACAAGGCGGTACGGGCCGCGCGCTACGGTGATGACGAGTACCTGGATGCGGTCGCCAAGGAGATACTGCGGATCCGGCCGGTAGTGTTCGACGTGGGCCGGGTGCTCAAGCAGCCGGTCGAGCTGGCCGGCCACCTGCTGCCGGCCGGGGTGATGGTGGCCCCGGGCATCGGCCTGGTGCACGAAAGTGACGACGTATATCCCGACGCGGACCGGTTCGACCCGGACCGGATGCTCGGTGTGGCCCTCGGCCCCACCACCTGGTTCCCGTTCGGCGGCGGCAACCGCCGCTGTCTCGGCGCGACCTTCGCGATGGTCGAGCTACGTGTCGTACTGCGGGAAATCCTGCGCCGGGTGGATCTTTTCACCACGACGGCCGCGGGCGAACGACAGCGCGTCAAGCATGTGACGTTGGTGCCGCACCGCGGGGCACGGATCTGTGTGCGGGCGGTGGGTTCGCCGCTAGCCGATCCGGTAGTCGGGCAGGTCGAGGTTGTCGCGCACACTGCCGGCGAACGGGCTCGCCACGGGGCGTGAGAGGTTCATCGCCCGAACGCGCGGTGGTGATCGCCGCCGGTACGGAATGCCGGTGCCCGCTCGATCAGTGTCGGGGTGTGGCCGGTGCGGTGCAGCGAATGTGCCAACGCCGTGCCGGCGACTCCGGCCCCACTGATGGCGATTCGCATGGTGATTCGATGCTACGCGCGGCGCGATCTGCGGCTGATTGTCAGGCGGTCGTGCCAAGCTGAGGCCATGGCTGCGAAACGTTCTCCGCGCCGTGCCGACCTCGTGCTCTCCGGGGGCGGGGTCAAGGGCATCGGCCTGGTGGGCGCCGTCGTCGCACTCAAAGACGCGGGGCATGCGATCGAGCGGATCTCGGGCACCTCGGCCGGGTCTCTCGTCGGTGCGGTGGTGGCTGCGGCGGTGCAGGGCAACGAGTTGACCAGTTACCAGTTGCGCGACCTGGCGCTGAGCGTGCCGTACCACAAGTTCCGCGACAGCGGGCCCATCGAGCGCATCCCAGTGCTCGGCACCGCCTGGGGTCTGCTGCGAGAGACCGGCATCTACCGCGGCGACTTCGCCTACGACTGGATCCGTGGCGAGCTGAAGAACCTGGGCGTCACGACCTTTGGTGATCTGGCGATCAAAGATGACACCCTCCTGCCCGAGCGGCGCTACCGGCTCGCGGTCACGGTGACCGACCTGACGACCGGCCAATTGGTACGTCTGCCATGGGATTACCGCCGGGTGTACGGACTGGATCCCGATGAGCAGCTCGTCGCCGATGCGGTGCGGGCCTCGATGGCCATTCCGTTCCTGTTTCACCCGGTCACGCTGGAAACCGCTGACGGACAACCATGCACGCTGGTGGACGGCGGCGTGTTGTCGAACTTCCCGATCGACTCTTTCGACCGTCCCGACGGCGCCGAGCCACGCTGGCCCACGTTCGGGGTGACGGTGGTGCCGTATCTGCCGGCGCCGTCGGCCGAGCAACTCATCCCCGGTTTGGGGATGTTGAGCTTCGGTCGCCCCACTCTGCTGGAAAGCCTGATCACCACGATGCTGGTGGGCCACGACCAGGCGCATCTGAGCCTGCCGTGGGTGAAGGTGCGGGCGATCGAAGTGGATTCGACCGACGTCGGGGTGCTGGACTTCGACATCACCCGCGACGAGGCCGAGGCACTGTACGACAAGGGGTACGCGGCGACGACGGAGTTCCTGACCACCTGGGATTGGCCGGCGTACCTGGACCGCTTCCGCCGGGCCACGCGGGTGGGCCCGGGCTAGTGCGCATCAGATACTCCGCGCCGGGCCGGATCAATCTGATCGGCGAACACACCGACTACAACGCGGGATTCGCGCTGCCGATCGCCTTGCCGCAGCGAACCTTTGTGCGCTTTGACCCTGACCCGTCGGGTGTGCTGTCCGTATCGAGTTCGCTGGGCGACGGGCCGGTGCGGATCGGTCTGGATACCGTGCCCGGAGACGTGACGGGCTGGGCGGCGTATGTCGCCGGGGTGGTGTGGGCCCTACTGAATGCCGGGATTGCGGCGCCCGGCGGGACCATGGCGATCACCAGCGACGTCGAGATCGGGTCGGGACTCTCGTCATCGGCTGCGCTGGAATGCGCGGTGCTCGGTGCCCTGCTCGCGGCGGTGGGTGTCGATCTCGACCGCGTCGAGCAGGCCCGGATCGCCCAGCAGGCTGAGAACGAGTACGTGGGCGCCCCAACGGGACTGCTCGATCAGCTGGCGTCGTTGTTCGGCGCGCCCGCGCAGGCGCTGCTGATCGACTTCCGCGACGTCACCGTGCAGCCGGTGCCCTTCGACCCCGAGGCCGCCGGGGTGGCCCTGCTGTTGATCGACTCCCGGGCCCGGCATGCGCATGCCGGTGGTGAGTACGCCGCACGGCGAGCCTCCTGTGAGCGGGCGGCCGCTGAACTCGGCGCGGCTTCGCTGCGAGAGGTCGAACCGGCCGCCCTGCAACGGATAACGGATCCGGTCGATGCCCGTCGGGCACGTCATGTGCTGTCCGAGAACCAGCGGGTGCTCGATTGC
This sequence comes from Mycolicibacterium neworleansense, assembly GCF_001245615.1. Classification (NCBI taxonomy): domain Bacteria; kingdom Bacillati; phylum Actinomycetota; class Actinomycetes; order Mycobacteriales; family Mycobacteriaceae; genus Mycobacterium; species Mycolicibacterium neworleansense. The sequence goes on along the minus strand of NZ_CWKH01000001.1, from coordinate 3,240,353 downwards.
GTTGCGGCGATGGCCACTTCAGATTTCGCGGCGGTCGGTGCGCTGTGGACGGCCTCGCATGCCTCGATGCGTGACGACTTCCAGATCACCACACCGCAGCTTGATTTGATCGCTGCGGCCGCGGTGCAGGCGGGTGCCTTGGGTGCGCGGATGACCGGCGGCGGGTTCGGTGGCTGTGTCATCGCCCTGGTTCCGCAGGATCAGGTCCACGCGGTCAGCGAGGCGGTGGGCCGGGCGGTGCGCGACGCCGGGTATCCGGCGCCGGTGATCACCAGGACGCATGCGGGCGCCGGCGCGGGTCCGGCTAACGAAGCTTGACCATCCGCGTCGTCGAACTCTCATCCAGCTCGACGACTTTGGACCGCGACCGCAGGAAGTCGCTGAACGATTTGAAGCCCAACGACTTCTCGCTGAACGACGGGTCCATCCGTTTCATCTGCGCCTTGACCGCGGAGTTGTGCAGCCATTCCACGTCGTCTTTCTCCAGGCCGATCCGCAGCGCCCGGGTGAGCAACGCGGTGGCCTGTGCCTGCGGATCCGGCTCCTCCTTCTTGCGGGTGCGTTTCTGCGGCGTGTGTTCGGGCTCGGAACTGGCCGTCGGGATGCCGGGCAGCGCGTCGTAGACGACGAATTCGTCGCACGCGGCGGCCAGCACCCGGCTCGAGGAGCCGGCCACCCCGATGCCGACGACATAGCGGCCCAGCCGTTTGCAGCGCTGGGCGAGCGGGATGTAGTCGGAGTCGCCGGCCACGATCACCACGTGGGTGAGGTCGGGGAGCCGGAACATGTCCTCCACCGCGTCGACGGCCAGCCGGATGTCGGCGCCGTTCTTGCCGTAGGCGGCGGCCGGGAACAGTTGCACGAGGTCGACGGCGCGGCCGACGAGCTGCTGGCGGTAGCCGGCGTTGACGTCTGCCGACCAGTCGGCATAGGCGCGGGTGAGCACCAGCGTGCCGAACGAGGAGGCGAAGTCGAGAATGGCGGCGACGTCGACGGTGGCCTTGGTGAGCTTGTCGGGTTCCAGGCCTTTGGCTTTGTCCTTCTGAAAAGAATTGCGGCCGTTGACCTGGTCATACCGGGAGATGACGATGTTGTCGAAGTCCAGGTAGACCGCGACGCGGGTGTCGAGTTCGGTCATGTGTTCCAGTCTGGCAAATCGGCTGTATGTGGGTATATGCAGTTCTAAAGTGGGAACTACTTTCTCGCAATTGTTTCGCTCGCAAAGGAGAACCGGGGAACCCAGCACATGTCCGCGAAGGCCGCAGGTCCATTCGCCGATGTCGTCGTCACCGCGATCGCATCGACCACTGCCCTTGCGCCCGATGCCGAGGACACGTGGGCACTGCTGCTGGAGGGCCGAAGCGGGATTCGTCCACTGGACAAGCCGTTCGTCGAGGAGTTCGACTTCCCGGTACGGATCGCCGGGCAGCTCACCGAGAGCTTCGACGAGATCCTCACTCGCGTTGAGCGGCGCAAACTTTCGTACATGGGCCAGATGTCCACGGTGCTGGGTCAGCGGCTCTGGGAGAGCGCCGGCTCACCCGACATCGACACCAGGCGCCTGCTGGTCTCGATCGGCTTGGCGTTGGGCACCACCGAGGAAATGATCCTCCAATACGACACCTGGAAAGAAAAAGGGCTGCGCGCCGTGGCGCCGACGTCGATCCAGAAGTACATGCCCAATGCCCCCGCGGTGGCGGTGGCTTTACAGCGCCACGCGCGCGCCGGCGTGATGTCCCCGGTGATGGCCGACGCTTCAGGTGCGGCGGCCATTGCGCAGGCGTGGCGACAGATCATCCTCGGTGACGCCGACATCGCTATCTGCGGTGGCGTCGAGACCTGCATCGAGGCCGTGCCCATCGCGGCGTTTGCGCAGGCCGGGATGATGTCGACGTACAACGAGGATCCGGCGGCAGCGTGCCGCCCGTTCGACAGCGACCGCGACGGCATGGTGTTCGGTGAGGCCGGGGCCTTGATGCTGATCGAGACCGAGGAGCACGCCAAGGCGCGCGGCGCCCCGATCCTGGCTCGGTTGATGGGCTGCGGCATCACCTGCGATTGCTACGACGCGGTCCGGCCCGACCCGACGGGGGAGCGCGCTGCCGACGCCATCACCCGGGCCGTGGAGCTGGCAGGACTAACCCCGGCCGACATCGACCACGTCAACGCCCACGCCACCGGTACGACCTGCGGGGATGCGGCCGAGGCCCGTGCCATCCACCGGGCCCTCGGCCGGGAGGTTCCGGCGGTGTACGCGCCGAAGGCGGCGCTGGGCCACTCCCTGGGCTCAGCGGGGGCGGTGGAGGCGGTGCTGACCGTGCAGGCGCTGCGCGACGGTGTCATCCCGGCCACGCTCAACTTGAAGAACCGCGATCCTGAGATCGATCTGGACGTGGTGGTCGATCAACCGCGCTTCGGCAGCTACCACTACGCGATCACCGATTCGTTCGGGTTCGGCGGTAACAACGTCGCGTTGGCGTTCGGGGCCTATTAGGGCCGTTTGTTGAAGGTGAACTGGGCGACTTCGGAGATCCCGCGGCGGAAGAAGTCGGCGCAGCCGGTGATGTAGTGCATGTAGCGGTCGTACACCTCCTCGGAGGTGGTGGCGATCGCCTCGTCGCGGTGGGCGATCAGGTTGGCCGCCCAGGTGTCCAGTGTCCGCACGTAGTGGGTGTTCATCAGCTGCAGTTCATCGGTGGAAAAGCCGGCGTCGGAGGAGAATTCGAGCATGTCCTGATCGGACGGCAGTTGCCCGCCGGGGAAGATCTCCCGTCCGATGAATCGGGTGAACTTCATGTCGGTCAAGGTGATGGCGATGCCGTGCTCGCGCCAGTAGTTGATCGGGTGGGTGAAGATGGTCTCGATCACCATGCGTCCATCGGGTGGCATCACCCGGTGGACGGTATCGAAAAAGGCGGCATAGCGCGACTTTCCGAACGCCTCGAACGCCTCGATGCTGACGATGCGGTCCACCGGCTGGTCGAACTGCTCCCAGCCCTGCAGGCACACCAGGTGTGAGCGGCGAGTATCGAGCTGATCCAGAAGGCTTTGGCAGTAGGCGTATTGGTTGCGGCTCAGGGTCAGACCGATGACGTTGACGTCGTAGCGCTCCAGCGCTCGTTTCATCAGCGCGCCCCAGCCGCAGCCGACGTCCAGCAGCGTCATGCCGGGCCGCAAGCCCAGTTTGTCCAGAGCCAGGTCGATCTTGGCCATCTGGGCTTCTTCCAGCGTCATGTCGTCGCGGGAGTAGAACGCGCAGCTGTAGGTGCGGGAGGGGTCCTGGAAGAGCCCGAAGAAGTCGTCGGAGAGGTCATAGTGGGCTTGAACGTCCTCGAAGTGCGGCCGCATCGGGGCCGTCCCCGCCATACCGTCGGCCATGCGCACGAACCTCCCCGGTAGTTACATCTTTTCGCAGGTGAATTGGCACACGTCGGTGTATCCGACGCGGAACAGGTCCGCGCAGCCGGTCAGGTATTTCAGGTAGCGCTCGTAGACCTCTTCGGACGTGATGGCGATGGCCTCGTCCTTCTTGGCCTGCAGGTTTGCCGCCCACGTGTCCAGCGTGCGGGCATAGTGCGGGCGCAGACGTTGTTTGCGGGTGACGTGGAAACCGGCCTCGGTCGCACGGTCCTCGACCATCTTGATCAGCGGAATGCGGCCGCCGGGATAGATTTCGGTGACGATGAACCGGAAGAAGCGCATCAGCGACATGGTGGTGGGCAGGCCCAGCTCGGCCACTTCTTCTTTGCTGGTCGAGACGATGGTGTGTAGCAGCATCACGCCGTCGTCGGGCATCAGGTCATAGGTCTTCTTGAAGTAGTCGGCGTACTTCTCGAAGCCGAAATGCTCGAAGGCGCCGATGGAGACGATACGGTCGACGGGCTCGTCGAACTCCTCCCACGGCTGCAGCCGCACCTCTTTGCTACGGGGACTGTCGGATTCGGCGAAGCGTTGTTCGATGTGGGCCAGCTGATTGTGTGACAGGGTCAGACCGATCACATTGACGTCATAGTTGTCGACCGCGCGCATGATGGTCGAGCCCCACCCGCAGCCGATGTCGAGCAACGTCATTCCGGGTTGCAGCCCGAGTTTGCCAAGCGCCAGATCGACTTTCGCCATCTGGGCCTGCTCCAGCGTCATGTCGTCGCGCTCGAAGTAGGCGCAGCTGTAGGTCTGGGTCGGGTCCTGCCAGAGCCGGAAGAACTCGTTGGACAGGTCGTAGTGGGATCGGACTTCATCTGCCGTCGATCCGTGGCGCTCGCCGGGTGGTGCGCCGATAAATGTTGCTGTTGTGGCTTTTTCCTGGTGCTTGGTGTCCGTCACTATCCGCCCCGTACATCTTCGGACTCGGTAGCTGACTCGGCGCACCGCTTTCTTCATACGCCGTGTTCGGACGTTACTCCTTTCGTTTCCCTTCGGGTACCCCTTGGGAAAACCGGGATCATTCGTCGGCTTCGGATCGCCCGATGAGATTCTTGGCGCCGGTGGGGCCGAGCAGTTCTCGGAACGCCTGGACGGTGTAGCCGACGATGGTGGCGTCGGTTTTCGCGCGTGCCGTGGCCGAGCGGGGCAGGCTGAACAGCGGCCCCATCTCCCCGAAATAGTCGCCGGGGCCGATAGTCTTGATGATTTCCTCACCGCCACTGGCCAATTCGCGCGAGAGTTCGACCTCGCCGTCGGTGATGATGTAGATCAGATCACCCATCTCGCCTTGGGCGAACAGCACATCGCCGGCGTCGATGGTCACGGTTTCGGGGCCTTGGTGCTCGACGGCGACGTGCGGGACGAGCTCCACCACCTGGTCGGCGAGCGGCAGGATGCGGGTGTCGTGGGTGGCGACGACGACGACGCGTTCGTCGCTGGCGAGCTCCCGGATCAGCCGCAGCACCTCTTCGACCTGGATGAAGTCCAGATGGGCGGTGGGCTCGTCGGCAAGGATCAGGGGCGGGTCGAGCGCGATTGCCCGGGCCACCGCGACGCGCTGTTGTTGTCCGCCGCTGAGATTGCCGGGGCGGTGGTGCAGTCGGTCTTTGAGCCCGACGCGCGTGAGCAGTTCCATGGCGCGTTCGCGGGAGCCGTAGCGGCTCATGCCGGCGGCGCGCAGCGGCACCATCACGTTCTCCATCGCGGTCAGGCTGGGCACGAGGTTGAAGGCCTGGAACACGATGCCGACGGTGTCGCGCCGGTAGTCCGACAGCGCCTTCTTGTTCAGGGTGGTCACGTCGACCTCGCCGAATTCGATGCGGCCGGCGGTCGGCTTGAGGATTCCACCCAGGCACGACAGCAGGGTGGTCTTTCCACAACCACTGGGTCCCAACAGGATTGCCAGTGAACCGGCCGGGACTTCCAGGTCGAGGCCGTCGATCGGGCGTACCGCGTAGCCGCCGCTGGAGTACTCCACGACGAGGTCTTTGACGAGAAGGTCGGCCATGTCAGGGTCCTCGGAACGCCAGGGCGGGATCGATGGTGACGGCGCGGCGCAGGCCCGCGACGCTGGCCAGCAGGCCGATCACGACCGCGACGATCGGCAGCGCGATGAACGCCAGGGTCGGGACGTCGCAGCGCATCGGGAACGGCGGCCCGAGCACGAGGGACAGGCCCGCGCCCAGCAGCGCGGCCAGCAGGGCGACGGCGATGGCCTGCATCGCCAACCCGGCCATGATGGACCGGGTGGCCACCCCGACCGCCTTGAACACCGCGAAGTCGCGGGTGCGTTCCAGGGCGGACAGGTAGATCACCGAGCCGACGATCAGCGCCGCGACCGCCCACAGCAGGCCGGCCATCAGGCTCATCGCCTGGTTGGCGCCGCGCAGTGGGCGGACCATGTCGTCGATGGCGCCGGCCCGGTCGACGATGCGGAATTCCGGTGGCGGCGGTCCCGCGTTGCCGATGATGCCGACCGAGGAGATGAGCTTCTGCCCGGAGAACAGCAGTTGTTGGGCGCCGGGAACCGTCAGGTAGACGTTGTCCTGGGCGGCCAGGGCGGTGAGGTCGTCGACCAGCCCGACGACCCGCAGGTTCGACGCACCGACGGCGACGTCGGCGCCGACCGGGCGGCCCATCGTCGTCGACACCGCGACTTCGTCGGGAGTGCGCGGTGCCCTGCCCTCCTTCAAGGTCGGGGCACCTGGGCCCTGCTCCGGAACACCGAACACGTTCACGTTCCGCGGTGAACCGCCGGCGGGGATCGTCGATGAGCCGTAGACCAGTGGTACGGCCGTGGTGACGCCTGGCAGCCGGGCCGCGCGTTGAACGTCGCTCAGCGGCAACGGTGCTGAGCCCAGGAACGGACCTGCCGCGCCGGCCTTGATCATGAATGCGTCGAGGTGCAGCGCGTCGACGCTGCGTTCGGCCTCGACCCGGAAACCGTTCGCCAGGCCCGTCAACACCAAGGTCATGGCAAAGACCAACGCGGTGCCGACCGCGGCGATCATGAATCGCCGTCGGCGCCATTGCAGATCGCGTAACGCCGCGATCAACACGTCGCTGCCCCGCTCATCGCTTTCGACGTTACCGAGATGGGTGTGGCGGGTGGCGGTTATTGGGGCATTTGGTGTGTGGAGGTGTTGGCTCTCGGCGGAAGCGCCGTGACCCCGTCAGTCACATCGGTCACGGATTTCGGAGGGATTGTCGATGTGCCCGGCTGTCAGCGACTTTTCAGCGACAATCGCCACACCTATCACGCCCACCTCACCAAACCCTTTGTCGCTGAGCGGTTTCGTCCATCCAGCACCGATGGCACAATCAATATCAGCAGTCCAACGCCCGCCTATCAGCGACACTGTCGCTGATAGGCGGGCAACCGGTGGTACTTCTGCGCGCTGCGACCGCAACGCCGTCAAATGAGCGGTGCGACGATCGTGTGCAACGCGGGGGACGGCAGGTTCTGTGTCGTTCCCGGGTCGATGGCGAGTGCAGCGAGGTGGAGAACCCCGATGATCAGCAGCACGGTGCCGCTGATCATGAACCAGGTTCCGTTGGACGCCTGCGGCGGCGGACGATCGTCGGCCGGCCCGGAACCGTCCGGGTGAAGCAATCGGTCGTCGTCGTGACGGACCCAGCGGGTATGGGCTATTCGACGCCGGACACCGATGGTCAGCAAAAGGGCGCCGACAGTGGGCCAGAGTATTGCGCCGATCGTGGAGCCGATCTGATAGGCGATTCCGCCGTCGGCCAGCAGGTTTTCAACCATGACGCCCCCTCGGGCGGCAACGCTAGCGCATCGGGAGCTGCCCGGGAGGCCGCGGCGCCGCTCAGCGGCAATTGGCGCGTCGCCGGTCCCGGCAGCAGCCTTACGCTGATGAGCATGCGACTCACCGCCGTTGCTGCTGCACTGTTTGTCGCGGTGACGGTCGGCCTGAGTGGCTGCACCGGTGCGCCTGACCGCGAGGAAGAAGCCCTCGACATCCGAGACCGCATCGCGGCGATGCCCGGGGTGTCTGACGTCGACATGATCTATGACAACGGTGTCCTGGAAGGCACTCGGTTCGAACTCAAGGTCGACATGGAGCAGGCCAGCGATCAGCAGGTCGGCGCGGTGGCCGCGCAACTCGATGAGCAGCGCGGCAAGGACTTTGCGAAGTTCGACCAGCGGATGGAAATCCGTGTGGCCGAACGGACCTCGCTGTCCGGCAGCGCTGATCTGCCCGATGACATCGAGCAGGTGGCCGGACAGCTGCGTCGCCTACGTGCAGACGCTCCGGCCGGTGACATCACCTGGTTCGCCGGTGCTGCGCCGGACGCATCGAGAATGCGGGTCCAGGAGGCCGCGGAACCCGGCGCTGCGGTGGACGCGATCCTGCGCATCTTCGCCGACCGGCCACCCCGCGACATCGAAGTGTCCGCCGCAGACCGGGTCGCCGATCCGCACTGGATGATCTTCAACCCGTTCACCCTCGCCGATAAGCAGCGCATCGACCGGCAACTGGCCGCGGCAGCGCCTGCCCTCCCCGGGTGGATCGGCATCCGCGACGGGCAGGTCGAGCGCCTGACCATCACCGTGCCCAACCCCGCAACGGCCTACGAGGACGTGGTGCGCACCATTCACGCGATCGAGGCTGGTCCGGCGCATCCCGTCGACCTCCTCTGGCGCTGGGCCGGCGATCCGGCCCGCTACAACGAGCCACGCTGGGCGGGCGGCGCGATGATCGGCAAATGCGACTACCCCAGTGGTGACCGCACCAAGAGCGAACCGCTCGTGCCCGATGCGATGGCGCTGCAACAACGCATCCGCGACGAGTTCGACACCTGTCTCAAGTAGCTGGGGTGAGCTTGATGGCGGCGAGGTGCTCACGATCGACCGCCTCAGTGAACTCCTCCAGCGTGGGGATGCGCTGATCACGGAAAGTCAGCCCCATCATGCGCTGGGCGCGTTTGGCGCCGTACGACACCGCGCAGCGGTGGAACAGGTCGGCGAGGGTCGCGCGGTCGGTGATGAGTTCGCCGCGCATGGTGGTCGTCTGGCCATTCCGGAGGACTTCGGCGTCGGCGCCGTCGCGGAAGTTGTGCTTCCATCCGGCGTCGGTCATGGCATACAGCGTGTTGTCGATGACGTGTGCGCTCAACGGAATCGCATACTGCCGCCCGGTCTTTCGGCCGTGCACGGTCAGAACCATGAACTGCTTGCGGGTGGCGCCGGCGAACGGTGTGCGCAGCATGAAGCGCAGTGCCGGGTTGACAACGCGCATCATCCCTTTCGGCGGATGAGCCACCGTGATCGCGGGTGACTGCTCGGTCATGACCTCACGCTAGGCCGATAGTTGGACGTTGCCCAGCCCGCGCGGGACCATGGCGCTATGGCCGGTTTCGTCACCGTCCGGGCCTATGCGGAGCTCAACGACTTCCTGGATCCGCAGGCGCGGGGTGTGCCCGTGCGCCGGCCGTGCCGGAGCCATCAGACCGTCAAGGATCTGCTCGAGGCGATGGGCATTCCGCACACCGAGGTCGATCTGATCCTGGTGAACGGGGATCCGGCCGGCTTCGGGCATCGCCCGGCCGTCGGTGACCGTATCGCGGTGTATCCGATGTTCGAGGCGCTCGACATCGGGCAGACCGCGCGGCTGCGTCCGGTGCCGCTGCGGAACCCGCGGTTCGTGATCGACGTCAACCTCGGTCGGTTGGCGCGGCTGCTACGCGTGCTCGGGTTCGATGTGTGGTGGTCCAGCGACGCCGATGATCAAAGCCTGGCCGCCATCAGCGTCGAGCAGCAGCGGATCTTGCTGACCCGAGACCGGGGATTGTTGAAGCGTCGTGTGATCACCCACGGCCTGTTCGTGCATTCCCAATCACCGGAGGAGCAGACGCTGGAAGTGTTGCGACGGCTGGATCTGCGGCGGCGGGTGGCGCCGTTCACCCGGTGTGTGCGATGCAACGGCAGGCTGGCGGCGGTGCCGAAAGAACAGGTGATCGACCGCCTCGAACCGTTGACCCGGCGGTACTACGACGAATTCAGCCAGTGCCCCGGCTGCGGTCGGATTTATTGGCCCGGAACACATTTCGTGCGGCTGGCCAGTCTCGTCGACCGGCTCCTCGAGCGACTCTGATCGGATTAGCTGGGCGCGAGGGAGTTTCGATCTGCTCCCACTCTCACTATACGGCCGAGGGTGGGGCTTGCGGCAAGGCCCCTGACGTGCTGCACAATCTTTCGGTCCGTGACGAAGGGGGAGATTGTGACGAGTACGCCGAAACCATTTGAAGTGCACGAGTCCGGTGCGTTGCTGCACGGCACCAAGGCGGATCTGGCGGTGGGGGAGTATTTGGTGCCCGGACGTGAGTCGAACTACGAAGCCGGACGGATCATGAACCACGTGTACGTCACCCGCACCCTGGATGCCGCGGTTTGGGGCGCCGAGATGGCCGCCGGTGAGGAGCCCGGCCGCATCTACATCGTCGAACCCGAAGGAGTGCTGGAAGACGACCCGAACGTGACCGACAAGAAGCTACCCGGGAACCCGACCCACTCCTACCGCACTCGCGAGCCGGTGAAAATCGTCGGCGAGATCACCGACTGGGTGGGGCACACGCCCGAGCAGCTACAAGCCATGCGAGACGGGTTGGCTGACCTTCGACGGCAAGGGCTGGACGTCATCTACGACTGATCTCAGGGCCCCCGCTGGTTCGCTCGATACGGGGATTTGTGCCCACTCCCCGTACCCTTCCATCGTGAACGCGATCGACCCCGACCAGCTCAGAACGTGCCTGCGGGTGCTGTCCGAGGTGCACACGCTGCCTCCCGAGCACCCCGACGCCGTTGCTGTGCGCCGGGCCACCGCGAAGATGTTCAAGGCGCTGAAGAAGGAGCGCCGGGCCGCCGCACGCGACGCGGTTGCGGCCGCCGACCGCGCCGTCATCGCCGCCACGGCCACGGGTGCCCCCGGACGAATCGACGACGAAACCCAGGGGTTGCCGCTGGTGTCCACCGCGGTCGGGGCCACTGCGGGCACACTGCTGCGGTCGCGGGCCTGCTACATCTGCAAAAACCACCACACCGTCGTCGATGCCTTCTACCACCAGCTTTGTCCCGACTGCGCCGCGGTCAACCGGGCCAAGCGCGATGCCCGCACCGATCTGACCGGGCGCCGGGCCCTGCTCACCGGTGGGCGCGCGAAGATCGGGATGTACATCGCGCTGCGGCTGTTGCGCGACGGCGCGCACACCACGATCACCACCCGGTTTCCCAACGACGCGGTGCGCCGCTTCGCCGCGATGGAGGACAGCGCCGACTGGTTGCACCGGCTGCGGGTGGTGGGGATCGACCTGCGGGACCCGGCCCAGGTGGTGGCCCTGGCCGACGAGGTGGCCGCGCAGGGGCCGCTGGACATCCTGATCAACAACGCGGCGCAGACGGTGCGTCGCCCGCCGGGGTCGTATGCCGCGCTGGTCGAGGCCGAGCGCACGCCGCCGCCGGCATTGGTGGACGTGGTCACCTTCGACCATGTCAGTGACGCGCATCCGCACGCCCTGGCCGGCAGCCTCGGCGAACATCCCACGGCGCACGCGCTGACGTCGCTTGCTTTGGAGGCCCGCAGCGCCTCGCCGGAGCGCATCGCGGCCGGGATTGCGATCGACGCGGGTGGGCTGCTGCCCGATACCGCGTCGGTGAACAGCTGGACCCAACGCGTGCACGAGGTCGACGCGATGGAACTGCTCGAAGTGCAGCTGTGCAATCAGACCGCGCCGTTCATTCTGGTGAGCCGGCTGCGCCCGGCGCTGGCCGCTTCGTCGGCCCGGCGCAAGTACGTGGTGAACGTGTCAGCGATGGAAGGCCAGTTCGGCCGCGGCTACAAGGGGCCCGGTCATCCACACACCAACATGGCCAAGGCCGCGCTGAACATGCTGACCCGCACCAGTTCCGGGGAGATGCTGGAGCAGGACGGCATCCTGATGACGGCCGTCGACACCGGGTGGATCACCGACGAGCGTCCGCACCCGACCAAGCTGCGGCTGGCCGAAGAGGGTTTCCACGCACCGCTGGATCTGGTGGATGGTGCTGCGCGCGTGTACGACCCGATCGTGCGTGGGGAGTTGGGCGAGGATCTGTACGGGTGTTTCTTGAAGGATTACGCGAAGGCGAGCTGGTAGGCGCTCGGCCCGTCAGGCGAGCTGTCCGAGCGCTGCGGACACCGGGCGCGGACCGTGGCGGCGACGGCGTCAGGGGAGGACGCGTCGAACTTGCCATCGAGATGCAAGAACGCCAGGCCGTGGACCAGCGCCCACACCGCTTTGGCCATCGCTTCCGGGTCAGACGTGGGAATCGATTGCTGCACAATCGATCTGAGGTACTCACTGATGCGACCACGCGCCAGGCGAAGTTTGAGACGGGGGAGCGGGTCTCGACGCTCACGTCGTACACGTCATTGGGTGGTGCCTGGCATTCCACGCTGAGTCAGACCAACGTGTTGTCGGAGGGGACCGCGCGCTTTCCTCGGCGTGTGGATCTGCAGATCGGGCATGGCCGGATGGCCGACGACTTGCGGGCTCTCAAGACGATCAAGACCATCCAGCTCAATGTCGTCACCGAAGGTCAACTGGCGCTGCACATGGCGGTGCCGGTGTCGGTGCGGGTGAGGTTTGGCGGGCTGGCTTCTGCGTGACATGCGTTCGGGAGAGTCATCAAAGTTCTTGACGATAAGTTTGCGCGGCTGCGAGAAAGACGGCATTTGGAGTGACCCACTACTGGGCAGATATTGCCTGCCGGCATAGCGAGACAAGTCGTCGGCGACGGCTATTCGTCGTCGGTGATCTCCGCTTCGTTCACCACTTCTATTCGAAGAGCGAGAGTCATAGCCACCTCGTCCAAAAACCGAGTGCTAGTGACGAACCATTCGCGTCCAGCTGTTCGAGCAACGCTCCTGTGATGATCGGCTGCTTCGAGAAGCCGATGGAAACGGTCCTCAGCGATAGCTGACGATTGAGGGTCTGTCTGATAGATCCTGAGCAGGATCGGCTCCTCGGGCAGCGCGGTGGTGCGGGTTTGGTTCATGAATCGCTGGATCACGTCGCTGTCGCTGCGTCCGACTTTCATCAGCGTTCGTCCGCTCTTTTCGTATGGGTAGCGCAGGTAGTGGGGCAGTGCGTACACGTAGACCCCCGGCACGTTCTCAGACTCTGCACGTTCCGTTTGTGCTTTTGCTTGTTCGGCTTCCACTGTCCGAGCTGTCTCATCATTGGCACGGCGCTCCAGTTCGGCGAGATTTCGTTCGAGGTATCTATGGGCCTCGGGTGACCAATCGTGGTCTCGGAGGAGGCGACGGAACGTTCGTGCAGCTTGTAAGGCGAGGGTGGGTGCTGTCGCCAAGTCGCCGTCAACGAGGGAACGGATTGTCCGGGTGTAGTTGAATACGAAGCCGGAGGTGGCAACACCAAGCTCGGCCGCAATGTCGTCCGCACTGAGTTCGCGCTCCCGGCCCTGGAAAACTTGACCTAACCGAGTCGTGTCGTTGCGAAGGAGCTCAACGATTTCGGCCTGCACCTCTCGAGACGGTCGAACTGCACCAAGACCATCGTCCTGTCCAACCAGCTCGTCGGTCATATTGGCCTATCCCCTCAGCGTGGTCGAATAGTGGCCACCGTAGGCGGAGCACTTTCCACGTTCAAGTATTCAGGCGCTAGGCGATGAAGACCTGCGGAGTATTGCGCGAGTGCAGTGTTGAATGCCGCCAGTCGCTGGACTGTCGCACTAGCCTGAGACCGTGCTGTCCATACCGACTCTAAAGTTCAGCTATGGCAATCTGCTGCTTGCCCGTCTTCGCGAGCTTGGCTCGGCCACTGTCGATGAGCTGCTCGTCGACGATCCAGAGCGACGGTTCAAGTCCGACGGTCCGCATGAGAGTCCGAAGAGGCGAGCTACCGATTGTCTGAGGTTCGCGCGGATGGTTGGGCTCGCCGTTGACGACGAGGGTAGATGGAAGCTCACTGAATCGGGTACCGCATACGCCGACAATGTTGACGGAAGCAACCCCTGGATAGTTAATGAGATCCAGGCCGGTGTCCTTCGTGACGCGCTATCTGAGGGCAGCGCTCCGATCGCTGGGGATGTCCGCATCGCCCTTCAAGTTGTTCGTGACTTGCCTGCCAGCTTCTCCAACGACGATTTAGGGCGAGCGCTTGCAATGCAGGCGAGTACCGGCCAGTGGCAAGCCGACCGAACCTTCGAATCTCAGGGCGCTCGCTACCGAGAACTCCTCATCGAGAGTGGGCTTATTGATCGCAGAGGCGAATTGACTGAGCAGGGCGCTACCTTCCTCAGGCAGCAGGCTTCGGTCTGGTGGGTGAATCAAGGTGCCACCTACACGAAAGAACGCGATGGCGGGTTCCTGTGGGCGCCGATGCTGAATAAAGCGGGTCGCCCGCAATACCACTGGGACACCATGGATGAGGTTCGTGTAGGCGACGTCGTTCTGCATTACAGCAATGGCTCATTGCGAGCGGTAAGCCGTGTCACCGCAGCGGCGACGTCGGCGCCGAATCCGCTCGACGACCAATCCTGGGATGCTGCGGGCAGACTGGTCGAGTCGCAGTATGAGGAACTGAATGAGCCGGTCGCGCTTGCCGCTATCGACGAGGGCGCCCGCATAAGGCAGGGTTCGCCGTTCACTGTCGCCGGATCCGTTCAGCAGGTTTACTTGGTCCGTCTGGAGGACGAGTTCGTCTATGAATTGGCCCAGCGGTTCCCCGAGCTCGCGGAACACTTACCTCCGGTTTCGACCCCTGCTCCCAGACAGTCACCGGAGACGCCGATGCCAGACGAACTGTTTCAAGACTTCGCCGACGCGGTGAATGCTTCGGGACTTCGTTTCCCAACAGGGTCGAACCTCGTTCGATCGTTTGTCAGCAGTCTGCTGGCCAAACCTTTCGTGATCCTGACCGGGCTCGCTGGTTCCGGCAAGACCCAGCTCGCAATGAGACTCGGTGAATGGTTCGGCACCGGCGAAGACGGACGACATCGCCACGTCGTGGTACCTGTGCGGCCAGACTGGACGGGCCCGGAATCCATCTTCGGGTACGAGGATGCGCTCCGTACGTCCGCGTCCGGAGCACCGGTCTGGTTTGTTCCAGAAGCCTTCGAATTCGTTCTTCGCGCGGCGAACGATCCCGCGCACCCGTACTTGTTGATCTTGGACGAGATGAACTTGGCCCACGTCGAGCGATATTTCTCGGACTTTCTCTCGGGGGTCGAATCGCGCCGTCCGGTCTTACCGGATCTGGTCTTCGATCAACCCTCTCGTCAGTGGGTCCTGCGTGACGTGGAAGCGCAGCGGCTCCCGCTGCCACGGAACCTGTTCGTTGTCGGCACAGTCAACGTAGATGAAACGACGTACATGTTCTCGCCGAAGGTTCTCGACAGGGCATTTACTTTCGAGTTTCGCGTGACTGCTGACGAACTCGACGCTGACCTCCAACGACCCATTGCAGCGCCGTCAGGTGAGGACCACCGAGTGCGCGCCTTTGCATCGCTGGCGGAAAAGGACGATTGGCAGCAGGAGCGTCCGCACCCGGATCGCGATGTGATTGTGTCGACGCTCAAAGACGTGCACGCGATCTTGGCAGGTGCCAATCAAGAGTTCGGGCACCGGACGCTGTACGAGATCCTCCGGTTCTGCGCGTTTTTCGCGGCGACGGGAGACCCTGACGTACATACCGCAATAGATCTCGCGATGATGCAGAAGGTCCTGCCGAAGGTGCACGGGTCACGACGACGCGTCGAACCAGTTCTGAATACCTTGGGGGAGCTGGCTCTGGGAGCGGGCTCGGCCCCGCGGCTGCCCATTTCGCATCAGAAGATCACCCGCATGATCGAGTCAGTTCGCGCGAATCAGTTCGTAAGTTTCGCTGAGTAGCCATGTCTCAGGATTCGGCGGTGCTGTTACCGCTTCGAACACGAGAAGGCCAGGTTGTCGGCGAGCTGCTTGTCGCCAACCTTCCGGGTCGACAAGACACCGCGTTGTCGTCGGGCGGAGACGTTTCGCTGCATGAAGGTGCGACTTACCGCTACGAAATAAGCAATGGCGCAACGAATGTCGATATCGAGCCGCGCGAGCTGTTCGATCCTGATGATTCGAGCTGGATGAAGGGGCGGTTACGTCCGGGTCAAGCGGTTGGGCGTATTCGTATCCAAGTTGTTGATCGAGCTGCCGGTCTAGCAGCGACTGTGGATGTCGAAGTTCTGGCAGTCAAGCTGGACCACCAGACTGAATATCGCCAGATGCTCACTGACATCTCCACGTTCGCCGCTGAGGCAGTGTTGCAAGGGTTCGCGCCTAGTGTGCTGGAGCTTGCGCCAAGCGAGCTGCCAGCCGAACTGCTCTACCACCGCTTTGCCGTGATCGCGGCATACCTGCAGGGTGCAGCGTGCGAAGCCGCGATTGCGCGTATCACCTCTGAGCCACACCGAACATGGGTGTCGGAGCAGGAGGTTCGTCCGATCGGATCACCGTTTCCGGCGGGATCCGCTTTTCGTCGTGCGGTTTGTGCACCGGGTCCGCGGGTCCCATGGACGGGCGGTCCGTCGGCACTCGCATCTCTGCCCGTCGCTCTGACCCGTGGTCGTGCCGAAGCCAGTGTGGACAATTCGGCGAACCAGTTCGTTAAGTTTGCGTTGGAGCGCTGGCGAGCCGTCGCGTTGGAATTGCTTGACGTGCTGTCTTTAGCCTCACAGAATGTCGAGTCCGGACCTCTCCGTCGCGGTCTGCAGATCGCTGCTGAAATCGGCGCCCAATTGGACGAATACCTTGCGCACCCGATCTTCCGAGAGGTCAGCTCACTAGGAAGAATGCCGACGTCGGACCAGGTGTTGCTCAAGCGCGCGGGCTACCGGGAAGTGTTCAGGACGTTTGCGTTGACTGAATCTGGCCCTACGCTGCGTTTTGATCCCGGGCACATGGCCGATATCTTTTCAGCGTCGCAACGGAACATCGCCACGCTTTATGAGTTTTGGTGCTTTCTCGCGGTGGTGGATTCACTCGGGAGAGTGTGCGGGGACGACCGAACAGCGCGCGCATTCACCGTCGCTGGAGATGGCATGTCCCTCACAATGCGGTCGGGGCGTGCGTCGAAGCTGTCGTGGACGATCAAACGGGGAGGCCGTCTGCTGCAGGTCGATGTCTACTTCAATCGAACCTTTGCCGGACGAGACGATCGACGGGGGTCATGGAGCCGAGCGATGCGCCCCGACTGCTCGGTGCGTGTTCGACCGGAAGGCAGCACGCCGTCGAGCGTGCCCACAAAGGATCTCGAGGTCTGGTTGCATTTCGATGCGAAGTATCGCGTGGACAACCTTACGCAGCTGACGTCAGCAGCTGATTCGGACGACTCGGAAGAGGGGCCGACGACCTCTGGGGCCGCCAAGCGCGATGACCTACTAAAGATGCACGCATATCGAGATGCGATCGCGCGAACGGCGGGAGCGTACGTGTTGTATCCAGGGTCAGAGATCCTCAGCATTCGACGACATCCGGGCTTCAACGAATTGTTGCCCGGTATCGGCGCATTCCCGCTGAGGCCGAGCAGCGACGGCCTACGGGCGTCATCGGAAGCGCTTGATCAGTTCTTCAACGATGTGCTGGACCATGCCGCCAGCCAGGTCACGCGTGATGAACGGCATCGCTTCTGGACCGCGATCGTACATCGTCCAGGCGAGCCCACCCTCACGTCGGCACCGACGACTGAATTCCTAGATGAACCTCCTGCCGATACCGACGTTCTCCTTGGTTTCGTCCGAAGCTTTGAGCATCGTGAATGGATAGAACGGGTGCGGCAGTACAACATACGTGCTGATAACCGAATTGGCGCCGTCGAGGTCGGTGGACGAGAGCTCGGGGCCAAGCTGCTGCTCTTGTACGAGAACCGGAATGGCGCCCTCCAAGTGGCTCGGATCGCGCGGTTAGTGCGCTGGCGACCAGCAACGGCAGCTGACTTGATGGCGGCTGGGTACCCGAATCCACGCGGGAATCTGTATTTCGTAGCCGAACTCGATTTCGTCGAACCGCTGCCCAAGTGGGTTGGTTCGATCGATCTCGAACTCCTGACGGCGGACGACCGTGCCGGGGCGCCGATTGTCGTGACTTGGTGGGACGTTGTTAGTGCCGTTGCGCTCGGGTAACCTCGCCGCTCAGCGTCTTCGAACACTCACCGCTAGTGCTTACGCGGATAGCGCCGTGCGCCATCATGTCTCGTCACTGATGTACCTCGCCCATTTCAGGTGCTGCGTGACCGCCATTCATTCCGGCTTTCAAGACAACCGTGTGCCCCAAACCCATTTGACTGCCCGTGACGACTTCGGCCGGCGGGAAGCGGCGAACCAGGCATCGTGAGCAGTAATTCCGGGCTTGTTGTGCTAACCGGCCACTCGTTGTTCGTCCGTTGCAGCCTTTGCGATCAGAATTTCTGGCATTGGCGAATGAGGTTGCCCGGGTTCGGTAACGAGTCCGTCGCCGGGGCGAGAGCCGTCCCGGAACCGATATCGCGCTCATCGACGGCAGCGTGATTAGTTTTGCTGCATCGTCGTGGCAGTTGAGATAAGCAAAGGATCCCTAGACTGTGCCTAAGAGGCGCCCTCGAACCCAGGCCCCCGCAACGGCTCCCCGAACCGTGCCCGGAGCTCCAACAACGGCTCGATCGTGCGCACTGCGAGATCGATCCGGTCCTGAAGCGTCCCGGTCAACAGCACCCAGGAATGCCCGGCAGCGGTGAGCGCATCGGCGAACCAACCCGTCATCGCGGCGCGGATGGCCAGATCGCCTTCCCGCATCCCATCGTCGTGCCAGGGCACGCCCTCATGATCGGTGAGTAGGTACACGGCCCGCGGCGGGACGTCCGTCCAAGGTCCGCCGGATGCGTCGCCGAGGTAGCGGCGCTTCCAGATGGCAGTCGCGAACGCGTCGGTGTCGCAGATCAACACCGGAGCACCCGAGCGCGCGGCAAGTTCCTCCAGCCTGGTTTGCTCAGGTCCGATGACATCGAAATCGTTGGCATCCCATTGCAGTTCGGTGATATCCACGGCGGGGTCGGTAGCACACTTGAGCTCGGTGTACTCACGCCCGTACTCGGGCACACATTGCGTCGCGGCCCACGCCCCACCGCGCGCGGCATAGTGGCGGGCCAACTGTTCGGCCACAGTCGTGGTACCAGAAGATTCGGCGCCCACCACCACAACCCGCGTCACCAAACCCGCCTGCGTCGCGGGAGCCAGCTCGTGCCAGTGCCCGGCGAGATCGCCACGCACCGCGGTGCTGCTGCCCGTGCGTCCGGTCTGCACGGCAGTGGCGCCGAACCACCGGGCGAGCTCGTCGACATAGTCGTCGCCGCTGAACACCGCATCGACGCCCGGAGCCGCACCGGCGGCACGCACGCCGGCCCGCATCGCGGCGACCTGCGCCGCCCACACCCGCTGATCGGTCACGTCGACCGGTGCATCACAAGGGATTCCGGTGATCCGCACGTTGGCATCGCCCACGTGCTCCTCACGTAGCCACGCCATCCGGTCGGCCAGCGGGATCGTCTCGACCGCTGCGGCCATGACCAGCACGGTGAATTGGTCGCAGCGTGCCGCGGCATCCCGGATCGCCTCGTGATGCCCGATCCGCGGCGGGTAGAACTTGCCGATCATCAGGCCGTGCCGGAACTCGGTCATCGCGCCGCGCTGTCGGCCGGCAGGGCCGCGTCGGCCGGGGCCTGCTGCCGAGTCCAGGCGCGCAGCCCCGCGATGCACAGGCCGAGGAACAACACGTACACCGCCGCGGTGAGGACCAGACCCTGGCTGAGGTAGAGCGGGATGAAGATGCAGTCGGCGGCGATCCAGAAGTACCAGGTCTCGATCCGCCGAGTATTGAGCAGCCATTGCGCGACCAGCGACAGGCACGTCGTCACCGCGTCCAGGAATGGTGCCGCGTCGTGCGCGGCCGTCAGGATGAGGTACAGAACCCCGGTACCGAGTACCAAGAACACGGCACACCAAGCCAACTCGGTTCGACCGCTGCGGCGCACCACGGTGGTGCCGGTGTCGGCTCGGCCTCTCAGCCACTGCCACCACCCGGCGAACCCCAGGGCGATGTAGAGCACCTGCAGGCCCGAGGCCGCCCACAGGCTGGCTGAGGTGAACAACACGAGGAAGAACGCGTTGTTGGCGATCCCGACGGGGAAGTTGAGAATGTTGCGCCGGACCGTCAGGGCGACGCACAGGCCGCCGGTGCCAAAGCCGAGGAACTCGGCCCAGCTGACTGCATCGGTGCCGATCGTGAAGAGCGCACTGTTGAGCGGCTCCACCATCCGGGCCAACCAGTCGATCACCTGGCACAGCCTATTAGCCACATCGCTGTCCACAGGCGGGTGCTAGTCCAACAGCAGGACCAGCCCTGAGTGGTCGGTCTCGCCGGCAAGTCGCGGCGCATGGTCGAACTCGCAGCTGCGGACGCGTCGCGCGAACTCGGGCGTGGCGAAGATGTAGTCGAGGCGGAACCCGTTGTCACCGGGGCGGCTGAACCACGAGTACTCACGGACCGTCGGATGCAGAGACCGCCACACGTCGACGTACCCGACGCGATCAGACGCCCCGGCATCTCGGGCCCGATGAACCTCGCGCCCTTGGGGTCTTTGTCGAGATCGTTGTTGCCGGTGTTGAAGTCACCGATGAGCAGGTCGACCTCGCTGCGTCGGGCCCGATCGATCAGCGCCTCCCAGTAGGGGAGTTTGGCGTGGGCCTGCGGCAGGTAGACGCCGGCCACGATGGTCCCGTCGAACTCGACGCACCACAGGTGGTGGCCGGGCAGATCCCGGGTGAAGCGCGACGCCCGGTCGATCGGGGTGCGCGATGCGATGAGCACGGTGTTCTGTTTCGGGTCTGCCAGGGGATGCGAGGTCTCATATCCGGCGCGTTCGAGCCGAGTGACCAGGCGCGCTCCGGTGTCGTTGGCCCGGAACTCGGTGACCACGAGCAGGTCGGCGTCATACCCCAGTAGCCGTGTGGTGAGTGCGTCAGCGTTCTTGCCGCCGTGGCGGATGTTCAGTGTGGCGATTCGCAGCGTCATCGGGAGTGTCCTCTCGCTCGACGTGGAATCTCCAGCGAGCCGGACAGTATGTGCGAAGCCACCGACAAGTCGGCCGAACGATGGTGACCGGCCATGCCGTGGTCGCCCGGCAGCCGGCTACGACCGCGCGGCGTAGTGTTATGCGCCCGGAGGATGCGCATCCTGATCAGCTCACTGCTCGACCTGAATTTCACCGCCGAGGAGATCCACACGGTGGTGAAGGTCAACCCGCACAAGCTCCTGGGCTTGACCGACTGAACATGCCTCCCAGAAACGGCGAGACCGGAGGGTGATTCCCACAATCACACGTGCAGCGCAAGACAGCGTTGGACGTCGCCCAACACCCCGGCCCGGAAAGCGTCGATGCGGGCAAAGCCTGCCGGCACCGACTTCCCGTTCACGTCCGAGGCAGCCAACCCATTGGTGAGCAGA
Organism: Mycolicibacterium neworleansense; assembly: GCF_001245615.1. NCBI lineage: Bacteria > Bacillati > Actinomycetota > Actinomycetes > Mycobacteriales > Mycobacteriaceae > Mycobacterium > Mycolicibacterium neworleansense. The sequence continues at coordinate 3,219,399 of NZ_CWKH01000001.1, read as the reverse complement.
CCGGCCACTGCCTCATCGAGATCACCCGCGGTGAGTGCCACCGTGTTGCCGTCTGGAGTGCTGACCTGGCGAGCCAGCTTTGCCGTCGCCACGCCCGTCAAGCAGGCGGTACGCAGCCCCGCCTCGGGGGAATCCAGCGGCAGACCCTGGGCATGCTGCAGCGCCAGCATGTAGCGCGAGATCAGCACGGAGTAGGCGGTGTTGTCACCGGAGAGCCCGTTCCCGCCGCGGGGAGCGCCCATTTTCTTCAGCGCAGGCAGATCGACGGCGATGGTGTTGGTGGCCGGACAAAACGACACCGGAGGCGTTGGCCGCGCATCCGGGCATTTGGCGGCGGACGCCACATTGAAAGACAGAGCAGGCGGATCGGCCGGTTTGAACAGGATGGTCAACGCCGCGACGACGGATTTCACCGACTCGCCCGACACCGGCCATTCACCCGACTGCCCCCGCTGCAGGGCGACCGGCAGATCGCCGCGGCGCCCCTTGACCTCGGCGGCGTCAATGCGTTTGCATTCCGACGGGCCGTCGGCGAACCCGAACTGGAATGCCGAAATGCGCTCGAACGCCGAGCCGTGTTCGCCACCGCCGCCGGCCGGCGTCCTCTTCCCGGTGAGCAGGGGATCGCGGAAGGACAGCATGCCCGCCAGTTGGTTGTTGAGTCCGGAACCGGTGGACAAGGTGAAGCGGCGCGATTTTCCTTCGGCGACCCAGCGCATATAGGCGCCTGCAAAGCAGTCGGCCTGCTGCTCGGCGACGAGTACCGACGTGTTGGGGGAATTGAGTCGGGCTTGGTACTGCACGGCGTGGCCGTACTCGTGTGCCAGCACCATGGTGACGGCCATATCGCCGTACGCCGTGCGCAGGCCGGGCAGCAGAACCCCGCGGTCCCACCCGATGGAACTGTCCGCTGAGCAGAAGGCGGCGTTGACCAGGCCGACGGTGCCCGATCCGCAGAAGGATCCGCCCCGGGCTTCGGAATCCCACGAAATGAGCTGCTGCACAGGGGAGAACGTGCCCGGGAAGGCATCGCCCCAGGCTCCCTTCCAATAGTCTTCGACGTCGCTGACCGCTTGTGCGGCAAGGACGTCGACAGAACCCCCATCGGTGCCCTTCGCCGTGCGTGCCGGTTTCGGCGCCCCTGCCCGTAGCCCCGACGGCCCTTCGGTGACGCGCATGCCCGCCACGACGGCGGGATCAAAGGAATCGGTCTTGCCGCCAAGGCGCGAGCCACAACCCGACACCATCAATACGACGACGAACGTCATTGCAGCCCAGCGCAGCTGCCGTTGGATCCACGAGGCCATCCAGTCACCACCTCCGGGGCATCAGGGGCCACGCCCCCAACCTGCAAACAATAACGCGTGCCGCCCGCGGTCGGCGGTGATCCATGGTGTGCGGCCCCGTGAATCCGACCTGAACTGGTTCCGGCTCAGCACGACTGCCCGCGATCGGTGTGGAAGACTCCGGACGAGCCCGCGGTGCGTTGGTGATCGGGCGCCCGCTGCGGCTCCGCCCTGACGACGCCCGCGGCAGATGGGGGAACGCGCGATGATCGAGCGGCTGACCGACGCTCAAACAGTCGGCCTGGCGATGGCGATCCTGGGCGTAATGTTCATCGCCGGATGGCTGCTGCGTCGCATCCGCGTTCTGCGGGCGTTGTACATCCCGGCCAGCGTCGTCGCCGGATTCCTCGTATTGGCGCTCGGCCCCCAGGTCCTCGGCCGGATCACCGGGACGAACGGTCTGTTCCCCAGCGCCGTCGTGGACGTCTGGCGGGTGATGCCCGGCCTGATGATCAACGTCGTGTTCGGCGCGATCATGATCGGCAAAACGCTGCCCAGGCCCAGGCAACTGTGGCAGGCCGCTGCGCCCCACGCCCTGTTCGGCACGTTCCTGTCGCTGGGGCAGTTCGCCTTGGGAGGCGCCGCGGTGCTGCTGTTGCTCGAGCCCGTCTTCGATCTTCCGCCCGAATCCGGTTCCCTGCTGGAGATGTCGTTCGCCGGCGGCCACGGCACGATCGCCGGCATGGGCGAACTGCTGACCGACGCGGGAGCTCCCGAACTCATCGACGTGGGTCTCGCGCTCGCCACGATCAGCATGATCACCGGTGTCGTCGTTGGAACGGCCCTGGTGCGGTGGGCGGTCCGCAGCCCCAAGGTGACAGTGATGCGCAACTCGGTTCCCGAGGCCACCGAGGATTACGACGTCGACCGCGTCCACGTCTCACCCGCCGATCAGCGGCCCGTTTCCGACGCCGGCATCCATCCGGCCACGTTCGCTTTCGCGTTGATCGCTGCGGCGATCCTGGTGGCCGTCGGGCTGCTGTGGTCGTTGCGGGCAGCGGCGCACCTGTTCAGCTCGGACATCTTCGACACCTTTCCGCTGTTCCCCTTGGCGGTGATCGGCGGCTTCGTCGTTCAGTGGGTGGCCACCAGGACAGGACAGGCGCACAAGATCGACAAACGGTCGGTCGCCGGCATTTCTTCGGTCGCACTGGACGCGCTGCTGGTGTGCGCGATCGGCACGATGTCCTTGACGGTACTCGGCTCAAATGTGCCGGCAATACTCATCTTCACCGTGATCGGCGTGCTGTGGAGCACGGTTGCCCTTCTGTGGTTGGGACGCCGATTTCATCCGACCCATTGGTTCGAGCACGCGATCGCCGATTTCGGACAGTCACAAGGCAACGTCGCCACCGGGTTCGTACTGGCCGATATGGTCGACCCGGAACGGCGCACGAGCACTGCTGACGACTACGGGTACAAGCAGCTGCCCTATGAGCCGATCCTCGGCGGCGGGTTGCTCACCGCGATGTCCGTACCCCTGATCACCGGAATTGGGTTGCCCGCCTTCACGATCGCCAGCTTCGTCTTGCTGGTCCTGGTGGGAGTGTGGGGGATGCGCCGCCGGAACACGAACCGAAGCGGTGCGTGACGGGTTGTGAGATCGCCTAACTCGACTGAACCGAGGCTGGCTCGCGCCCCGAGATCTGCCGCGTCCGTTTGTACAGCCACAGAAGCACCGCCGCGAACCCGATCACCCCGAGCACTTCAGCCAACGTCCCGTCGTTGCCGGTGAAGATCGCGAACGGGTCGTCGCTTCCGGTGCCGGCGACGAACCCGGCGAAGACCACGCCATAGAGGCTTTCGCCGACGATCATGCCGGTGGCCAGCAGCACGCCGAGCCGCTTCTTGCGCTCGACGTTCCCGCCGGTGCGGTCGGCCCATTTGTTGTAGAACCAGCCCAGCAGTGAGCCGAGCGGGATGATCAGGGTCAGGCTCATGGGCAGGTACATGCCCATCCCGACAGCCAGCGGTGGCAGGCTGAATCGCGAAGTCCGGGTGAGGATTTCGTCGACGATGACGATCACCACTCCGATCGCCGCACCCAGCCCGATCAGTGACCAGTCCAGGGATCCGCCGAACACGCCTTTGGCCAGCGAGGAGATCAGGGCGGCTTGTGGTGCGGCCAGGGCGTGGTCGGTGGCGCCCGGTGCGCCCAGGAACCCGAAGGCGCGCTGCATCAAGTCGAGCACCGGCGGGATGATCGCCGAGCCGAACAACACGCCAATCACCAGCGCCACCTGTTGTTTCCACGGGGTGGCGCCGACGAGCTGGCCGGTCTTGAGGTCTTGCAGGTTGTCGTTGGAGATGGTGGCCACCCCGAAGGTGATGGCCGCGACGAACAACGTGAAGGCGATCAACGCGACCGACTGCTCATCGTCAGCCCGGCCGAACACGAGCTTGATTACCAGCGCGGCGATCAGCACCGTCAGGATGCCGACCCCGGAGATCGGGCTGTTCGACGAGCCGATCAGACCGGCCATGTAGCCGCACACCGCGGCGATCACCAGGCCGATGACGAAGATGAACACCAGGCTCGCCACGATGATCCCGGTTGCGCTGCCGTTGAGCACGGTGCCGTGACTGAAAACCCACAGCAGCACGGCAATTGGAACCAGCATCGCCACCACGGTGCCCACCACGAGAGGGAACGGGATGTCGCGTTGGGTGATGTCGACCAGCTGGCCTTCTCGCCGATCCCGCGCCGAGGCCATCGCCTCGGTGATGCCCTTGACGATCGGCCGCAGGATCTTCAGCAGCGTCCACACCGCGGCCACCGCGATCGCCCCGGCGCCGATGAACCTCACCTCATGGACGAACACGCCGTCGATGATGTCGGCCACCGATTCGTCGGTCCCGAATGCCCCGATGGTGCGGATCGGCAGCAGCACTCCGAACGAGATGACCAGCCCCACGAGCATCGCGATGCCCACGGTCATCCCGATCAGATGCCCCACGCCGATCAACGCCAGCGACAGGCTCGCGCCGAACATCGACCCGCCGGCACCCACCCGGAAATACGCCGCAACGTAATTGGCCAGCACCTTGAGATTGGCCAGCAGTCCGAATCCCGCCGACACCAATGCGCCGAATGCGATGACCCGGATACCGACGCGGTTCTCCTCGGCGCCGCCGCTGCTGTCGCCGACCTTCAGCACCTCGGCGGCGGCCACTCCCTCCGGATAGGGGAGATCAGATCCGGTGACCAGGGCCCGGCGCAGCGGGATCGAGTACATCACGCCGAGGATGCCGCCCACGGCGCACACCGCCACCGTGATCCAGTACGGGAACCCCGTCCACCAGCCGATCATGATCAACCCGGGCAGCACGAAGATGATCGCCGAAAGCGTGCCGGCCGCCGAGGCGACGGTCTGCACGATGTTGTTCTCCACGATGGAGTGGTTGGCGAAGTTACGCAGGATGGCCATCGAGATCACCGCAGCCGGGATGGCAGTGGCGAACGTCAGGCCGACCTTGAGGCCGAGATAGACGTTGGCGGCGGTGAACACCAGCGTGATCGCGCCGCCGAGCAGGATCCCGCGAACGGTGAGTTCGCGCAGGGTCGGCGTGGCAGGGGTTACCGGACTTTCCGTGGCCAACTCGGCATCCTCTCGGTCGCAGTTGCTGACTAACGGTAGGCGCTGGGCCGCGTTGTCGCGGGATGATCGGACACGGGTGTGACGGACCGCTCGACCATTTGCTGGGGTGAGAAGGCTGCCTTGCCAGTCTCGTGGCCTGGTTCACGACGCCGTTGGCGACGGGCAACCTCGGGAGATGTGACTCTCAATATCTGGGGTATCGAATGTGCCTTGCGCTGAGCCGAATTGAGCGTCACCAAACGTGAGAAGCCCCAGCGCATTCGACGCGTACGTCAGTTCTGTCGTACGGTCGAAAATATGGCTGTGTACAACCAGGCTTTTGAATGGACGGAAACGAATCGACATTGGCTCGTTGAGGTCCCCATCAGGGTCGTGGCGTACGTCGCCGTCGCGTTAATCATTCGGTTTTTGCTGCATCGTGCGATCGACCGCGCCACCACCGGCAGGCCAAAGAAGTCCAGTAGCGCGGAGCTGGAAGGGCAAGCGAAAAAGCCGCCGCTGCTGCGTTATCTGCGTGATCGGGCCTCGGCGACGACCAACGGGATCCGGGCGGCCGAACGTCGACAGCAGCGGGCCCAGACCATCGGGTCGGTCCTCAAGTCCACGGTGTCGATCGTGCTGCTGGTCTGGGTGGTGCTGGCGATTCTCAGCGTGCTCGGGGTCAACATCGCACCGTTCATCGCCTCGGCCGGTGTGGTCGGCCTCGCGATCGGCTTCGGCGCCCAGAATCTGGTCCGCGATTTCGTCAGCGGCGTCTTCATGTTGCTCGAAGACCAGTACGGCGTCGGCGACAACGTCGACCTGGGCGAGGTGTCCGGGGAAGTGCAGTCCGTCGGGCTGCGCATCACCACGGTCCGCGACATCGACGGCACGCTCTGGTACGTGCGCAACGGCGAGATCACCCGCGTCGGCAACATGAGCCAGGACTATGCCGTGGCCCGCGTCGAGGTGCCCGTCGCGTTGACCGCGGATGTGGACCGCGCCGAGCAGGTCGCCGTCGAAGCCGCACACGATGTCATCGCGGATCCGTCGATGTCCGGCAAGGTCATCGGTGAACCGGAGATGCTCGGCGTGCAGTCGCTGGCGGCCGACCAGCTCACGCTGCGGATGACCCTGAAGACCCGGCCGAACGCCCAATGGTCCGTGCAGCGCAAGCTCCGTCGCGAGATTCTGCGCGCCTACGACGAAAACGGAATCAACCTGCCGTACCCGCAGGGCCGCATTCACGCCGTCGTCGGTGGTCAGGAGACCAACGGCACGTAATTGGCCGGGTCGATCCGCGTCTCACCCGACCACCGGTAGGCCGTCAACGCGCCGCCCTTCACCGCGCTGAAGTCCACGCAAGCGGTGTAGTCCGTCCAGTCATGCAGGCGCTGGGCCGGACGCTGCCGCCAGTAGTGCCCGTAGAACACCGGCACGCCCGGCGGGTAGACGTAGGTATGGTCGCGGTCTGACAACTCAAGTTCGGGTAGCAGCGGGTAGGGCTCACCAGTGGGCGTCGTGAAGTTGCCGCCCATTTCAGCGATATCCCGCAGGGTGCGGGCCTCGCTGTGCCACCAGCGAATCCGGGCGTTGGCCCGGGGATGACCGTCCTTGTCGTGGTATTCGGGCTGGTCGCGGTCGACCAGGCTGATCTCTGGTCCCTTGAGCAGTGTCTCGATCGCCTGGTACAGCGGGTGGGCCTTGTCGGTGGCCGCCACCAGGTGGGCGATGTCGCGGAACGGGGTACTTGAGCCACAGTGCTTTTCGACGGCGGCGATCGAATCCGGGTGCCAGCAGGCATGTACGACGCGCAGGCCGCCGAGGTCCAGCCACAGCGGAATGGTGGTGAACCAGTCCAGGTATCGCCGCCGATCGGCGCCGGTGACCTGCGCCAGAAACGCCGCGTGCTGCTTGGCGTTCTTCGCTGACCGTGGGCGAAGGTATTGGCCGCTGCCGACCGGCCACTCGGTGTCGTAGGCCAGAGCGTTGAACTCGTGGTTGCCCATCACGATCTTCGCGCTGCCGGCCTCGACCATGTCCTTGACGATCTGCAATGCCTGCAATTGCTCATCACCGCGGTCGATCAGGTCACCGACGAAGATGGCCTGGCGCTCGGGATGGCGGTATTCGCTTGTGTTGCTGGCCTTCTGGTAGCCGAGCTCGGCGAGCAATGCTTGCAGTTGAGTGGCACACCCGTGGACGTCGCCGATGATGTCGTAGCCCTGAGCGGTGGAATCTGTCATTCTCGTGGCTCCGCATCTCTTGATCTACCTCTACGATAACCGGGTCGCGCACCTCCGCGACATGCGCGTTCAGACCTCAACGCCGCGCGAAAGAACTATGATCCGCACATGGCTCGGGCCAGATTGGTGCTGTTGTCAGGGGTCGTGATCGCGGGGTTCGTGGGCGTCGCCACACCTGCCCACGCCGAACCTGCGCCGCCGTGCGCTTTCACGCTGTCACCACCGGCTGTCGTGTACGTCGATGGCGCCGACATGGTCAGCGCCACCGTCACGGCAACTGCATGTGGGGCACCGGCAGATCCCCGGTTCAGCGTGGCCTGCCTGCAGCGTCAGGACAATGCCTCACCCGTGCAATGCAATCAGGGCAGGGGAGCGCAACCGGCCGAGATACGGACGCCCTACCGACCCGGCGCGACGTATGTGTCCACCGGCCGGGCATGCGGCGGTTGGATGGGTATCGCCGAGATCGCCCCGCAGTGCCAGGTGTTGGGACCGCTGTCGGCGCCGCTTTAACCCGTTGCCGTCCGTTCACCTGGGCAACCCCTGTCAGTCACCTGTGCGCGTCAAGCTCGTGCGACGCACCGGCACAACTGAAGAGGGTGGCGAATGAGAACGGCACGGGCCGCAGCGGTGACCACCGCGGCAGCGCTGATCCTGGCAGGCTGCACCGGCGAGGACCAGAAGCCGCAGACCCCCAACGCGACCTCGCCGATCGACTGGAACCTTCCCGACCCGGACCGTTACCACCGCACCGCCACCTACCCGGTGTATCTCAACAAGCCGGCCGAAGATCCGGTAGACAAAGAAACCGTCGCCGAGATCTCCACCGTCACTCCCGATGGCAACACCGTCATATACACCGACGCCGCCGCCAAGCGCATCGGCTTCGTCGACATCAAAGACCCAGCCAAACCGGTTGGCAAGGGCACCCTTTCGCTCGCGGAGCTGGGCCACAAAGACGACCAGCCCACCTCGGTGGCCGCCGTACAAGACGTCGTCCTGGTCGTCGTCGACACCACCGGAGGCGACTTCGCGCACCCGTCAGGCCGCGTCGACATCGTCCGGGTCAGCGACCGCACCCGCGTGCACAGCGTCGACCTGGGCGGCCAGCCGGATTCGATCGCCATCAGCCCTGACGGCTCCTTCGCCGCGATCGCCATGGAAAACCAGCGCGATGAGGAATTCACCCCGCCCGGCAAGGAGGAAGGTGATTTGCCGCAGCCGCCAACGGGTTTCGTGCAACTCATCGACCTCACCGGTGCACCGAACACCTGGAAGCCTCGCAAGGTCGACTTCGACGTCGAAGCCGCGCGAAAGGCGGGCCTGGACACCCCCGAAGATCTGGAACCGGAATACGTCAGCATCAACTCCCGCGGCCAGGTCGCGGTGACCCTGCAGGAGAACAACGGCATCGCCGTCATCGACGGCCACACCGGCACCGTCACCAAGATCTTCGGCGCTGGAGGCCAATCCGTCGACCGCATCGACACCAAAGAGGACGACGCGATCGACCAGACCGGGTCGATCCCCGACACTCCGCGCGAGCCGGACGCCATCGGCTGGATCCATGACGACTACCTCGCCACCGCCAACGAAGGCGACTGGAAGGGCGGCACCCGCGGCTGGACGATCTTCAACGCCAACACCGGTGAGGTGGTGTGGGACGCCGGAAACTCCCTCGAACAGCTCGCGGTGCGCACCGGCCTGCACATCGAAAGCCGTACGGAATCCAAGGGGCCCGAGCCAGAAGGCCTGGCCATCACCACCATCGGTGGGCGACCCACTGCGTTGATCGCCTCCGAACGCAGCAATTTCGTCGCGGTCTACGACGTCAGCGAACCGGCCGCGCCGAGGTTCCGGCAGATCCTGCCGACCACACCGGGCCCCGAGGGCGTCCTGCCGATCCCGTCGCGCAACCTGCTGGCGATTTCGTCGGAGTCCGACGATGCCGAGAACCGCGTGCGGGCGTCGGTCAACCTCTACGGCTATGGCGAATCCTTCGCCACCACAGGCAAACCGGACTTTCCCTCCATCGTCTCTCGCGACGTCGACGGGGCGCCGATCGGATGGGGAGCGCTCGGCGCGCTGACGGCGGACCCGAACGACGCCAACCGGCTCTACACCGCCACCGACATCGCCTACGGCCCGGCCCGCATCCTGGGTGTCGACGTCAGCCAGAAGCCGGCCCTGATCGACACCGCGCTGCCGGTCACCGAGGACGGCAAGCCCCTGGCCCTCGACACCGAGGGTGTATCCGCCCGCCCCGACGGTGGATTCGTGCTGGCGGTGGAAGGCGAAGACGGCGCGGGTAACCAGATCGTCTACGTCGCGGCCGACGGCAAGATCGAAAAGCGGGTGCCCTTGCCCAAAGACATTGCGGCACAACTCGGCAGCAACGGTCTCGAAGGGGTCGCTGTCGACGGAGGCTCGGTCTGGGTGGCGCTGCAACGTGAGCTCAAGTCCGATCCGAAAGGCGTGGTCCGCCTTGGGCGTTACACCCCGGCCGAGGACAAGTGGGAGTGGTTTGGCTATCAGCTGGAGCCCACCAGCACCAAGGATGACTGGGTCGGAGTGTCCGAGATCGCCGTCCACAACGGTGAATTGTTGATTCTCGAACGCGACAAGCTGAACGGCCCCGACGCGCGGGTGAAGGCGCTGTACCGGGTGGCGATTCCCGACGGCCAAGGCGTGACCTCTACCGAAAAGCCCCGGGTGCTGCCGAAGACCTTGGCCCGCAACCTGTTGCCCGACCTGCAGGCCCCCAATGGCTACGTGCAGGAGAAAGTCGAGGGCTTCGCGATCGCCGGCAACCAGAACCTGTACGTGGTCACCGACAACGACGGGCTCGACGACGCCAACGGGGAGACCGTATTCCTCGACCTCGGCCCGGCGGCCGACGCGCTGCAGGGGTAGCCCTGGTTCGGCCTTGGAACGGGGCCGAAGTGACATGATGACGCGCATGGGGACGGCGCTCATCCGATCCGACAAGCTGTTGATCTTCGGTGGCCTGGCCATCTGTGTGGTCGCGGGGCTGTCCCACTACGGCGGCTGGCCGCACCTGGTCGGCTTCGTCGTCAGTGCGCTGGCAGTCACCGTATTGGCCTCGGTCGTGGGCCTGGCCGTCGATCAACTCGGAGACCGGTTCGGCCCCGGCGCGACCGGGGTGCTGCAGTCCGCCCTCGGTAATCTGCCCGAACTGTTCATCTGCATCTTCGCCCTCAAGGCCGGACTGGTCGACGTGGTGCGGGCCGCGCTGATCGGCTCGATCCTGGCCAATCTGCTGCTGGTGCTGGGCTTGGCGTTCCTGGTCGGTGGATTGAAGCACGGCCCACAGAAACTTGGCTCGGCCCAGGTCCGCACCATCCTGGTGCTGATGGTCTTGTCGGTCACCGCGATGGCGATTCCCTCGATCGCGCACGAGGTGCACGCTCCCGCCTCCGAACACGAAGTGTCCTTCTCGATGATCGTGTCGGTCGTCCTGCTGGTGCTGTTCGGGCTGTCGTTGCCGTACTCGTTGAGCCGGGACAAGACCAAGACCAGTGACCCGGTGCCGCAGCCGGCCAAGGAGGCACCGCGGTGGCCGGTCGGATTGGCGATCGGCATGCTGGCCATCGCGGGCGGGGCGGCGGCGTTCGTCTCGGACTGGTTCGTTGCCGCGCTGGAACCGGCGATGGACTCGCTGCACATCTCGCAGGCATTCGCCGGTCTGGTGATCGTGGCCATCGCCGGCAACGCGGTGGAGAACGTCGTCGGTGTGCAACTGGCCGCCAAAAACGAGTCGGAGTACGCCTTCTCGATCATCCTGAACAGCCCGATCCAGATCGCGCTGGTGCTGGCACCGGTGCTGGTGTTGGTGAGTCAGATCTTCGGGCTGGCCTCGCTGACCCTGGTGTTCGGGCCGATGCTGATCGTCGCCCTGCTGGTCGCCGTCATCTTGGCCGCGATCATCGCCTTCGACGGCGAATCCACCTGGTTGGAAGGCGCGGCACTGATCGCCCTGTACTGCGTCATCGCCGCCTCGTTCTGGTGGGGCTGACGGATCAGCCGCCGACGAATCAGGTAGTCGGCTACGCGTGTGGCCGCACCGTGCTGCTCGTCACTCTGTGGATACGCGGCGGATTTACGCCAAGGAGTGAAACCGTCCGTGCCCGACAAACGAGTCAACACAGGGGTAATGCCATGGACGCTTCGACAGCCCGGCGTGCATTCGCCGGCGTGGCCCTCACGGGCGTGTGTGCGGTCGGTCTGATGTTCGGGCCGGCGGCGCAGGCCGGGTCTCGGAAAGCCCTGCTCGCCAACACCCAAACCGGCAAGTGCCTGACGATCGCCGGTGGGGTGAGCACGGAGAACAACGTGCTGGCACTGCAGTTCGACTGTGACGGCCATCCGTCCCGCAGCTGGATGCTCGACGACATGGGTGACGGCACCGTGCAGATCAGGAATGTGCAAACCAACAAGTGTCTGACCATCGCCGGTGGGGTGAGCACGGAAAACAACGTGCGCGCATTGCAGTTCAACTGCGACGATCACCCGTCACGCCGTTGGATACTCGACTTCCAGGGCGACGGGACCTATCAGATCCGCAATGTCCAAACCCGCAAGTGCCTGACCATCGCGGGTGGGGTGAGCACCGAAAACAACGTCGACGCACTGCAATTCACCTGTGATGACCACCCGTCGCGGACCTGGCGCATCGTATTCCAGGGCGGCGGAAGGATCGACGACAACTGAGTCGGGAACGGAACCGATCAGCCCTCAGCGGCGACCAGTGACCCGAGCTTGATGTCGGGGTTGTCCCGCTGGAAGCCCTCCAGTCGCCACGGAGTGGAGAACAGCACGAGCATGACGCCATCGGACCGGGTCAACACCTCACAGGACACCTGACGGTTCACGAACTCGGCGTCCTCGGGGCGGACGACCCGCGCCACCTGATAGGGCAGGTTCTCCAGCGAGATCGGCGCGCTGAGTTCGGTGGCCATCCGGTGGGCGGCCACCTCGAACTGCATCGGCCCGACCGCGGCGAACACCGGCGCCTGATCGCCGCGCTTGTCCGAGCGCAGGACCTGCACGACGCCTTCCTGCTCGAGCTGCTCGATGCCCTTGCGGAACTGCTTGTGCTTGCTGGGATCGGTGCCGCGGGCCACCGCGAAATGCTCGGGGGAGAAGCTCGGGATCGGCGGATACACCACGGGGATGTCGCGGTACAGCGTGTCGCCGGGGCGCAGCGCCGCGGCGTTGGCCAACCCGATCACATCGCCGGGCCACGCGTCGTCGAGCGTCGAGCGCTGCTGACCGAACACCGACTGCGCGTACTTGGTGACGAACGGCTTGCCGGTCGCGGCGTGGGTGAGCACGTCGCCGCGCTCGAACGTCCCCGACACCACGCGTGCATACGCGATGCGGTCGCGGTGCGAGGAGTCCATGCCGGCCTGCACCTTGAACACGAACGCGCTGAACGGCGAGTCCACCGCCCGGCGGTTCCCGTCGACATCGAGCGAGCCGCTGGGCGCCGGGGCCAACTCCACCAGCACGTCCAGCAGCTGGTTGACACCGAAGTTCAACGCGGCCGAGGTGAACAGCACCGGCGAGGATTCGCCGGACAGGAAAGTCTGGCGGTCGTAGTCGGACCCGTCGGCCGACAGCAGCTCGGACTCCTCCACGGCGGTGTCCCAGTCGTCCCCGGCGGCAGCGTGGGCGTCGTCGGCGGCGATGTGTTCCTCGGGCGCCGCGGTGGCGCCACCCGCGGTACGCGTGAACCGGATGAACTTGTTCTCCCGGCGATCCATCACGCCCTTGAAATCCCCTGCGATACCCACCGGCCAGGTCAGCGGAGTGGTGCGCAGCCCGATCCGCTCGTGGATCTCGTCCATCAACTCCAGCGCGTGCCGACCCGGGCGGTCCCACTTGTTGATCACCGTGATGATCGGGATGCCGCGGTGCTTACACACCTGGAACAGTTTGAGGGTCTGCGGCTCAAGGCCTTTCGCGGCGTCGATGAGCATGACCGCGCAGTCCACCGCGGTCAGCACCCGGTAGGTGTCCTCGGAGAAGTCGGCGTGACCGGGGGTGTCGAGCAGGTTGATGACGCAGTCGCGGTAAGGGAACTGCAGCGCGGTCGATGTGATCGAGATGCCGCGGGCCTTCTCCATCTCCATCCAGTCCGACACGGTGGAGCGCCGGCCCGCCTTGCCGTGGATCGCGCCGGCCTCGGTGATCACCCGGGCGTGCAGCGCCAGCGCCTCGGTCAGCGTCGACTTACCGGCGTCGGGGTGGCTGATGACGGCGAAGGTACGGCGACGGGCCGCCTCGGCGGAGATCTTGGCAGCTTGCGGGGTGTTGGCGGCGGGAGTGGCCAGGGCATTGTCGGTCATGTCGACTAGCGATGGTATGGGGGTTTGAGGGCAAACCCGTAATCGAGGGCATGATCGGGCGTGATGAACATCTGCGTCTTCCTCTCGGCCGCCGACCTCGATGAGCGCTACACCGAACCGGCGCGCACCTTCGCCGAACTGCTCGGCAAGGCAGGCCACACCCTGGTCTGGGGCGGTTCCGACAAAGGGCTGATGAAAGTCGTGGCCGACGAAGTGCAGAACAGCGGCGGCCGGCTGGTGGGCATCTCGGTCGAGTTTCTGCGCTCGCACGCCAGACCGGGCGCTGACGAAATGGTGATCACCGCAGATCTGGCCGAGCGCAAGGCGACGCTGTTGGCGCGTTCCGACGCACTGGTGGTGATGGCCGGCGGGCTGGGCACCCTCGATGAGGCCACCGAGATCCTGGAGTTACGCAAGCACCGTCGTCACGACAAGCCCGTGGTGCTGCTGAACACCGCCGGCTTCTACGACGGCCTGGTGATCCAGCTGCGCCGGATGGAGCAGGACGGGTTCCTGCCCGTGCCATTGGACGACCTGGTGTTCGTCACCGAGGAACCGGCCGCGGCAATGGCGTATCTGGACAGCGCCGGAACCTGAGGCAACGAGACGATCACGACTCGCCTACGGCGGGTAGCCCTTGTGTGGAAGATCATGGGCTCCGGTTACGATTGATGCACGATCGGAACCTCGATCAATATGGCCCTCGCCGAACCACATTGGAGTGATGTTGACGTCTGTTCGTCGTGCCTACCTCGCGGTCGCACTTGCTGTGTTGGCCGTGTCAGGTGGTGTCGTTGTCTCGGCCCTGCCGGACTGCGCCGAGCACTGCCAGACGTTGGCCGCGCCGCCACAAGGCGTCCCGCAGCCCTCACCCACCGAGCCGGCCAAACTGACCATCACCCCCAAGCCTGACGCTGAGGTCGACCCGCTGGCCCGGATCATGGTCACCGCCGACACCGGCACCGTGGCGCGCGTGACGATGCTCAACGACGCGGGCAAGGAAATCCCCGGCGTCCTCACCCCCGACGCCAGGACCTGGAAGCCGACCACCACGCTCGGCTATGGCCGCACCTACACGCTCAAGGTCGATGCGCGCGGTCCCGGCGGCATGCCGACCCGCAAGACCGTCTCGTTCAGTACCGTGACCCCCGGCTACCAGGCCCGCGTCTATCTCAACGGGACGAACTACGCCCCGCTGCAGGACGGCGCCACCTACGGCGTCGGCATGGTGATCGTCGCGCGGTTCGACGAGCCGGTCACCGACAAGGCCAGCGCCGAGAACCGGATGAGGGTCATCACCGAGCCCAAGGCCGTCGGCGCGTGGAACTGGATCGATGACCAGACCGCGCACTGGCGCCCGGAGAAGTACTACGCCCCGGGCACCAAGGTGACCGTCGACGCCGGCATCTACGGCGCCAAGCTCGGCGACGATCTCTACGGCGCGCAGGACGAGAAGGTCTCCTTCACCATCGGCGCCTCGCACGTCACCGTCGCCGACGACACCGACAAGCAGGTCCGGGTCTACGAGAACGGCAAGCTGGTGCGCACCATGCCGACCTCGATGGGCATGGGCGGCACCGAAACCGTCGGCGGCACCACGATGAGCTTCTGGACCCCGCGCGGCGTCTACACCGTGATGGACAAGGCCAATCCGGTGGTGATGGACTCATCGACCTACGGCCTGCCGGTCAACTCGCGCCTGGGCTACAAGACCACCATCCCGTGGGCCACGCGGATCAGCATCGACGGCATCTACCTGCACCAGTTGAACTCGACGATCTGGGCGCAGGGCAAGGAGAACGTCAGCCACGGCTGTCTGAACCTCAGCGGCGAGAACGCCGAGTGGTTCTACAACTTCTCGGTGCCCGGTGACATCGTCGAGATCCGCAACACCGGCGGGGATCCGCTGAAGCCCGAGAACAACGGCGACTGGTCGGTGCCCTGGGCCGAATGGGTCAAGGGCAGCGCCCTGCGCTGAGCGTCGCGGCTACTGGGCGGTCAACGCCTTCAGGTCATCCATCGTCGAGGTGACGATCTCGGCCAGGCCGGCAGCGGTGCTGTCGTGCACCCATCGGCCGAATGCCACCTTGAACACCGCCATCCCGGTTTCGGCGGCCAACTGTGCCGCCGGATCGTCGATGCCGCGGTCACGTAGCGCTTCGGCCATCGCGGTGGACAGGGTGGCGAGTTTGATCAGCTCACGCTCCTGCAGCGCGGGGTTGGCGTCGATGACCGACTGCCGGCGCCGGGCATGGTCGCGCCGGCCGTCGAACATCGCCCCGAGTGCGGTCAGCGCGGTACCGATGACGTCGAGCGGTGCGCCGTCGGCCGGGGCGTCGGCGATTCCGGCGAGCAGAATCTCGGTGAGCATGGCCTGTCCGCCGAACAGTGCCTCGCGTTTGTCGGCGAAATAGCGGAAATAGGTGCGCTCGGTCAGCCCGGCCCGCTCGGCGATCTCGGCGACCGTGCTCTGGTCGAACCCGCGCTCAAGGTAGAGCTGCAAGGCCGCCTCCTGCAGGCGGTCACTCGCGTTGGGCTCCCAGCGGCTCATGGAATCTGATCCTAGGGAATGTCAGTGACTGTCATCGCGTTCACCTGATGACAGTCACTGACATCAGGAGGATTCCATGAAGGTTTTCGTCACCGGCGCATCGGGCTTCGTCGGCACCGCGGTGGTTCGCGATCTCGTTGCGCACGGGCACGACGTCGTCGGCCTGGCCCGCTCCGACGCCTCGGCCGCCGACATCCGCGCGACCGGAGCCGGCGTCCATCGCGGCGATCTGAATGACCACGACAGCCTGCGGGCCGCCGCCGGCGCCAGCGACGGTGTGATTCACCTGGCCTTTCATCACGACTTCGACAACTTCACCGATGCCGGGGAGCTGGACCGTCGCGCCATCCAAGTTCTCGGCTCGACCCTCGTGGGCTCGGGCCGACCGCTGGTCGTCACTTCCGGCGTGGCCGGTCACAACGCCGGGCGCACCTTCACCGAGAACGACGCGTTTCAACCCGGGTTGCCCCGGCACTCGGAACCCGCGGCGCTGGCCTTCACTGACCAAGGTGTCCGGGCCTCGATCGTGCGATTGTCACCGACGACGCACGGCGAAGGCGATCACGGCTTCGTGCCCAGGCTGATCCAGATCGCCCGGGAAAAGGGTGTGTCGGCCTACATCGGTGACGGCGCCAACCGGTGGCCGGCCGTCCACCGTCTCGACGCCGCCCCGCTGTTCCGGCTGGCCTTGGAGCAGGCGCCCACGGGGACGGTTCTGCACGCGGTCGCCGAGGAGGGCATCGCAGGCCGGGACATCGCCGCCACCATCGGCCGCCACCTCGGGCTCCCCGTGACCTCGGTCCCGGCCGAACAGGCCTTCGAGCACTTCGGGTGGATCGGCGGCATGTTCGCCCTCGACGTCCCGACCTCCAGCGTGCTGACCCGCGAACGGTTCGGTTGGCAGCCATCCGAAGCCGGGCTGCTCGAGGATCTCGACCGCGGGCACTACTTCGACTGAGGTTGCTGCTCAGAAAACGCGACGCGGCGGCGGTGGCTTCTTCACGATCGCCGGCAGGATGAACGTCTCGATGTAGTCCCGTGCCACCGCCGGATCGTTGCGCACGGGCACGGCCTTCACCAGGAAGCTCAGCGACGTCGCGATGATGAACTGCGCCAGATCGTGCGGGTGCAGACCGGGCCGGAACTGGGCGGCGTCGTCGGCGATGATGGCCTCGACGGTGGTGGTCACCAGGTCCGTCAGATCCGAGTCCTTGGCGATCAACGACGCGATCGTGCCATCGGGAGTCTGGTCGGCGATCGTGTTGAGTAGCGGATCGGCGACCAACTCGGTCGCCACGATGACCATGCTCTCGATCAGGAGGTCGATGGGCCCGGCATCCGCGGGGATGCGCTCCAGGATCGAGGCCATGTGGCGCTGAGTGGTGCGCTGCACCATGGCTGCGATCAACTCGTTGCGGTTGGCGAACTGACGGTAGATCGCGGTACGCGAATACCCGGCCTCGTGGGCGATGACTTCCATTGTCGAGGTTCGGTATCCGCGAGTGGTGAACAGATGCTCGGCGGCGTCCATCAACAGCTCGCGGGCCTGCTCGGCAGTATTGCCCCCGCCCACCGGCCGTCCGCGGGTGCGTCGAACTGGTGCTGACAATCGATCGTCCTGCTCTACGGCGTTGTGGGGTTTCAGTATGACGGAAGCCGAGAGCTCCTCGATCCAGCATTAAAGGAACATTTTTCCCAATTTGTTCTATTTTCCTGCGCGACGGCGATGCCGCCGGTTAGCGTGCCTGCGTGACCAAACGGGGGAGTGCGGGCCGGGTAGTGCTGGCGTTGGGGTGGGGTGTGCTGGTGGTTGCCCTGTGGATGGGGTTGACTGTGGGAGTTGCTCCGGCGCAGGCCGATCCCGGCAGCGGAGATTCAACGACGCAGTCCGCCAAGGACTCTGACAAACCGTCATTGCGACGCGACAAGCCCGCACGCCTGGGCCCGCGCAAGGAGAAGGTGCGTCGGGTCGACGACATCGCGACGAGGGCCCGCACGGCGCTCACCGGCGCCCTCGACCGGCGGCCCACTCTGCGGACGGCGCAATCACTTCCGCGGCCCAAGCTCTCGACAAAGCGTTTGATGCCAGAGATTCGGAAGGCCATCGATGTCGCCGCGGAGAAGCCCTTGATCACTGGTGCCGTCGACCGTATCGCCACGCCGGGCCGCACTCTGATCGCCGATCGCACCGACAAGGTTCCCACCGCGGCGATCAGAACCCGGGCGACCGGGCAGGATTCGGCACCGCTGGTCAACATCGTCGGATCACTGGTGTTCAACGTGGTCGGCGCTGCGCTGCAGGTGTTTTCGGGTCCGCCGGCACTCCCGCCGGGCAGCACCGTCACGGTGCGCACGTCGACGCTCGACATGCCGGGAACCGACCAGACGGTGCGCGCCGACTGGTATTTCCCCGAAGACCCGGACTCCGCCACCGGCGTGATCTATCTGCAGCATGGCTTCATGGCCACCGGCCCGATGTACAGCTACACCGCGGCCTATCTGGCCGAGTCGACGAACAGCATCGTGGTAGTCCCCACATTGTCGTCAAACCTGTTCGACACGGACGGCGAATGGATCGGGGGAGAACCGATGCAGCAGTCCGTGGCCGACCTGTTCGCCGAGGACCGGTCCGAACTCACCGCGAGCGCCAGTGCGGCGGCAGGCCACCCCGTCACATTGCCCGCCAAGTTCGTTCTCGTCGGCCATTCTCTGGGCGGGATGCTGGTCACCGGCGCCGCCGGGCGCATGGTCGAAAACGGTGCTGTCGACGATCTGGCGGGGATCGTGCTGCTCGACGCGGTGGACACCCACAACGACATGCCCGACGCGCTGGACCAGCTGAGCGGCGCCAATTACCGTCCCGTACTGCTGATTTCATCCGAACGCTATGTGTGGAATCGCAACGGCACCGTCGGCGACGAACTCCAGGCCGCCCGGCCCGGGCAGTTCAACGGCGTTATGCTGGTCGGCGGGCGCCACATCGACGGAATGACCGGCGGCAACCCGATCCTGCAATTCGCCGAGTACTTCATCGCCGGCTTCTCGCAACCGCAGAACACCGAAGCGGTCAAGACGATCTCGGCCGGCTGGATCAACGACATGTTCAACGGGACCGACGACGGGATCCACGGAGAGCCGCAGCAGAGCATCGACATCCCGACCTCAGCGGGCACCGCCACCGCGGTGGTGCTGCCGTTCACCTCGGCCGACCCGGTACAGGCGACACCGTGGGACGGACTGGTAGGGCCGCTCCTCGACGCCCTGTTCCGATACGCGGTGTACGAACCGCTGGCCGGCCAATCCGTCGCGATCGCCGTCTGAGCGAAATCGGTGTGCGTCGCCCCAGGTTTGCGCCCATATCCTGGGGAGAACACCGAGCCGGGGGTTGCCGTGGAGGATTCGCCACCAGAGGAATACCCGCATGAGTGGGTGGACCGGTACGGCCCGCAGGCCTACGCGCCCCACGCCCATGTCCAGCAATCCGCTGCGGCCAAGCGGCAATACCAGACCACGCTCGCGATCCGCGGCTTCGCCGGGCTCATCGGCGGCGGTGCGATGGTGCTCTGGGCACTGGTCGTCTTTGTGATGCTGAGTTCGGCCTTCGACACGGACTCGGCCAGCGATCCGCATGGTTACGGGATCGTCTTCGGCATCCTGATGTACCTCCCGCTGGGACTCGTCTGGTCGCTCGTGTTGCCGTTCGCCGCGCCCAGGCACCGGTGGGGACGCGCCTTCGCGATCTCGTTGCTGACGTTTGTGACCGTCACCGGGCTGGTGCTCGTAGCGCTGAGCGCCTCGGGCGCCGGATAGGCCTGCGCCCGAGTTCGCTGACAAGCGCCGAACAAGGCATATACCAAGCTCAGCTATACATTTTGCCGCGGAATCGTTAACCAAATTGGTGCGCGATCCGTATGTGATTCAGCCCACCGGCGATGTACATTGTGATCGCTGTCATAGGAAAGGGCGTGCAATGGTCGGTGCATTTGTGGGCGTACTTCTGCTGGTGCTCGGCATCGGCGCGGTCGCCGGCGTCGTAACGGCTGCGGCGATGGGCCTACCTACCCTGGCACTCGCGATCGGCCTCATCTCCGGCGCATTTTTCGCCGGACGCGCTGTTTAGAGCTTCAGCCGCTTTCGCAGGCCGGTCGCTCGGACTGCCTGCCGGACGATAGCCGCGCGGATCTCCGCTTCGGACCCCACCACGCGAACTCGCGTCTTGGCCCGGGTGACGGCGGTGTAGAAGAGCTCCCTCGTCAACAAGCGGGAATCTTCCGGCGGTAGCAGCACGGTCACCTCATCGGCCTGACTGCCCTGAGACTTGTGGATCGTCATGGCGTGCATGGTCTCCACCTCGGTGAGCCGGCCCGTCGCGAATGACGCGGACCCGCCCACGGTGCCACCAACGATGGCCCGCAGGCCGTCCGGGGTGGCGATCGTGACGCCGGTGTCGCCGTTGTAGAGCTTGAGCCCATAGTCATTGGCCGTCACCAGGATTGGCCGTCCCACGTACCACGATGCCCACATGGGCTCCCCGGTCGCCTCGGCGAGCCAGCGTTGTACCTGACGGTTCCACTGCGCGACGCCAGACGGGCCACGCCGGTGCGCGCACAACAACCGGTGCTCGTCGAGGATGTCCAGCGCCGCACGCCCATCCCCGAGGATCGCCGCCTGGCGCAGCGCAAGGGCATGTGGCACAAGCACTTCCCGCAGCCGCTCGCCTGCCTCCGCCGACACCCACTCGACGTGCTCGCCGCCGGCCGCCAACACCTCGACCGCCGCTGAAGCGTCGCCGGCCCGGATTGCTGACGCCAGCGCGCCGATCGACTCACCGAACCGGTGCGAGGTTTGCAGGGCCGCCACCCCGCGTGAGCCCAGCCCGTCGACCAGATCGGCCAACACCGCGCCGGCTTCCACCGAGGCCAGCTGATCGGGATCACCGACCAGCAGTAGCCGGGTTTGCGGACGCACGGCTTCCAGCAGACGGGCCATCATGGTCAGCGACACCATCGAGGTCTCGTCGATGACGATCACGTCGTGCGGCAACCGATTTGCCCGGTGATGACGGAACCGTGACGACGTATCCGGGCGCGGCCCCAGCAGCCGGTGCAGCGTGGTGGCCTGTAGACCCGAGATCCGCTCCCGGTCCACGGCATCGAGCCGGCTCACCTCAAGCTGCACGGCCTCCTGCAGCCGGGCCGCGGCCTTACCCGTCGGCGCGGCCAGCGCGATCCGCAGCGACGGGCGACCGGCCAGCGCGGCCTGCTCGGCCAGCAGCGCCAACAGCCGCGCCACCGTGGTGGTCTTGCCCGTTCCCGGCCCGCCCGTCAGCACCGTCAACCCCTGCGACAACGCCACTTTCGCCGCCGCCCGCTGCTCCTCGAAACCGGGCGGGAACAGCCGCGCCACATCGGGCGCCGAACCGCCAGGCCGCGCGCCCACCAAGGCCAGCACGTCGTCGCACACCTGCTGTTCCTCCAACCAGTACCGGTCGAGGTAGAGCAAGTCTCCGAACAACCGCAGCACCGGGGGCGTGCCCAGCAGCGGGCTGGCCGCCACGGCCGCCAGCCACTCGTCGGCATCGGGCCACGGCAACTGCGGCAACTGGGTCTGCTCGGCCACCGAACGCAGGTCCACACATACCGAACCGCCGCGCAGCGCCCGCACTGCCAGCGCCAGCGCCAAGATGACCGACGGATCGGTCTCCTCGGCGAGCGTGCTCAGCCGCCTGCCCACGTGCACATCGGCGGGTTCGAGGATCTCGGCGAAAGCGACCAACATCACGAGGCTCCCTGATCCAGTAGCTCTGACATCGCGATCACCAACGCCGCGGGCGGTTCCCAGCTGAACACCCCGGCCGGGTGCCCGCCGACGACGGGTGTCTGTGCCCCGCACATCCCGCGCACGAACAGATACATCACCCCGCCCAGGTGGGTGGCCGGGTCGTAGTCCTTCAACCGCCAGCTCAGGAACCGGTGCAGCACAACGCTGTACAACAACGCTTGCAGTGGATAGTCCGAGTGGAGCATGGCCTCGACCATGCGGTCCCGCCCGTAGTCGGCCGCGGTGAGCGTCGCGTCGCCGGTACCGAGCCAGTTGGTCTTGTAGTCGACGACGACGAAGCGCCGCCCGATCCGCAGCACCACATCCACCGAACCGGACAGATAGCCGCGCAGCGGCTGATTGCCGAGCAGTCCGGTCGACAGTCGCTCGGCGTACACCGCCATCGGATCCCCGGCCGGCAGATGCTCGTCCAGCAGCGCACCGACATCGGCAAGCCGGGCGAAGTCGCCACCGCGCAGATCGCCACCGGCCATGGGGAACTCGAAGTCCAGCTCGCACAACCGGTCGGCCGGTCCGATCTGGCGCAGCGTCACACCGGGCGCCAACGGACCCAGCGGGGTGTCATGCATGGGCACCAGCGCGGCCGCCAGCTCGTCGGCGGAGACCTCGACCGGCCAGCGGGCGGCGTGACGGCCCACCTCGGCCCGCAGTTCGGCCGTCAGGTCGGCGGCCAGCGGGTCGGCGGTCTCCAGCACCGCGTGCACGAGCGACCCGAACGCAGCACCGGTGGGCAACGATGCCATCGGCGAGGGCACGTCGGCGCCCTGGCCGGGCGCGATGACGGCGATGTCGGTCGACTCGTCATCCAGCTCGGCGACCTCTGGCTCGCTGGACACCCCGCCGTGCCCGTCCTCCTCGGCCGCGCGCAGCAGCCCCGAGTACGACGTGCGCCGCCACGTGGTGTCGATGGAGCGATGAAAATGCCGCGCCGCCAGATCATCCGGGATCGCGCGCACCGGCACCGGCGTCGCCGCACCGATCACCGACTCCTCCAGCACCGGGCCGCCCACGGCTTCCCAGGCCCGCAACCGTGCCAGCGCATCGTCGTCGGATACCTTGGCCGGTCCGCACCGGTCCGGCACCTCGGCCTGCCCGGGGGCGCGCCCGCGCAGCAGCCGCGACAGACCGCCGTTCGGCTCGTCGTTCGATGGCGCCCACCATGCCACCACCTGCGACTGGGCCCGCGTCATCGCCACATAGGTAAGGCGGCTGTCATCGGCGGCCGCCTCGGCCCGCCCGGCCTCCGGGCCGCCGACCTGCAGGCAGCGCACGCCCTCGTCGTGGAACAACACCAGATCCGGTTCCGGCACATACCGATTGAACGCGAACGGCAGGTACACGATCGGGAACTGCAGGCCCTTGCTCACCCACACCGTCATGATCTGCACCGCGGCTGCGTCGCTGTCCAGCCGCCGGTTGCGCTCGGATGTGCCGCCGCCCTCGTCGCGTTGTGTGCGCAGCCAGTCCCGCAGCGCGGCCAGCCCGAAACCCTCCCGGTGCGCGGTATCGCCGAGCAGTTGGGTCATGTGGGCCAGGTCGGTCATCAACCGCTCACCGCCCTGCCAGGACAGCACCCGCTTACCCATGCCGGCCAGCTGCGCGGCCTCCAAGATCGCCGCCACCCCGCGTTCCCGGGCATGGCCGGCCCAGGTGCGCAGCGTGTCGGCGACCCGGTCGGTCAACGCATCCCCGCCCGCGGCAAGGGTTTCCGCGGTCTCCCCGAAGAACATCGTGGCCGCCGCGGCCCGCACCAACCCGGGACGGTGCGGCTGGTCGAAGGCCTCCAGCAGATACAGCCAGTCCTCGGCGGCCTCGGAGTTGAAGACGTCCGAATCCCCGGTGTAGACCGCGGGGATGCCGGCCTCCAGCAGTGCGGTGTGACAGGCCCGGGCATCCTTGTGCGTCTCGACGATCACCGCGATGTCGCGGGCCTGCAAGGGATCGCCGTCGAAGGTGGCGCCACTGCTGAGCAGCGCACCGATGTCGGCGGCCAGGTCCCTGCCGATGTGGCCGCGTAGGTCGGCGATCGGAATCACCTTGGTGCCGGCACGGTTTCGCCGCACCACCCGCAGCCGGAACGGATCGTTGTGCGGCGCGCCAACCAGCCGGTGGCCCTGGTGGTTCGCCTGCACGTCGTGCACCACGATGTCCGGACCGCCGAGCTCGGCACCGCGCAGCACCGCCTGCAACCGGTCCACCAGCACACTGTCGCTGCGCCAGTTGGTGCCCAGCGTCTGCTTGTCGCCGGCGGTCGCGGCGGCCCGCAGATAGGTGTCGATGTCCCCGCCGCGGAACGCGTAGATCGCCTGCTTGGGATCGCCGATCAGGATCAGGGTGGACCTCCCCGAAAAGGCCCGCTCGATCACCTGCCACTGCACCGGGTCGGTGTCCTGGAACTCGTCGACCATCACGATCGGCCAGCGCTGTGCCATCCGCACCCGGGCGGCCGAATCGTCGGACTGCAGTGCTCCGGCCAGCCGGGTCAGCAGATCGTCATAGCCCAGCACACCGCGGCGGCGTTTACGAATCTCCAACTCCGCCAGCACCGCCCGCGCGAACCCCACGCGGATGGCCGCCGGGGACTCCGGTTCGGGATCCAGCGGTCGCAACTCGGTCGCGGGATTGGCCACCACGACACGTGCCAGCCGGAGTGCCTCGGCGTACCCGAGCTCAGGGACATCGCGTTGAGAACCGAAATGCGCGAGATACAGGTCGTCCACGATCTCGCACACCAGGTCGTCAAGACTCTCGACCAGCGTCACACCGGAATCGCTGTCCCCGGCGACGCCGAGGGACTTCAGCACGATCTGGCAGAACTGATGCGTGGTGGCGATGGTCGCGGCATCGAAGCCGGCCAGCGCATCCCGCAGCCGCTGCGCGCGGGCCTGCTGATCCGCGGCGACCAGATACCGCAGCAGATCATTGTCGGCCCGCGACGGATCCGCCAACGCCACCAGCGCACCGACGATCTGGGCCCGCACCCGCTCCCGCAATTCCTGGCTGGCGGCGCGACCGAACGTGATGAGCAGCATCTGATCCAGCGTCGCGGTGCCCTCGGCCACCAGCCGGGTCACCAGACCCGCCAGCGCGAACGTCTTGCCGGTGCCCGCGCTGGCCTCCAGCACCGTGGTGCTGTTGGGCTGCGGCAGCGGGCCGAGGAGGTCGAATACCTTCACGACGGCGACCTTTCGGCCTCCAGCAGCGGCAGCCACAACCGCTCGGAATACTCACCCAGCCCCGCCAGGCGGCTCAACGGCGCGCCGCGGCCCCACGCCCGCACATGCGCGGGCGCCTCATCCTCACCGGGGAATCGGGAGCTGCGCCACCGGAATCCGGCTTCCCGCTGCGGGTCATCACCGGCGTGCCGCGCCACCGCCCATGCATAGGACGTCTTGATCGGCAACGGCAACGGCTCCCGCCGGCCCGCGTCGTAGATGGCGACCAGATCGGCCAGCAGCGCGACCGGATCATCCGGGCGGCCCAGCCCTGCGACCCGCGGGGTGTCGCCGCGCCGGGGCCGTCCGATGCATACCGCCGACCAGTCCCGGCCGGGATGCCCGGCGTCCAACGCCAACAACGGGATCCAGGACTGCAGCAGGTGCTTGCCGTCGAGCTTCGAATAGGTCACCGATACCAGCCGGTCACCGAACACCGGGGACACCGTACCCGCGAGCCGCCGCCCGGTGCCCAGGTCGATGTCGACGTCATAGGCCTGCGGGTCGGTGCTCCGGTGCCGCAGTGCCTCGGCGGCCAGCAGCGCGCACTGATCGCGCAGCGCGATCGCCCGCCGCCAGCCCAGCTGTCCCGGCGGTAGCGTGCCGCGGCGCCACTCCGCCTGCTGGGCGTCGGCCGGGGTCATCCCGCGCAGGATGTCGTTGAGCATGCGATCGCCGACGGTCCACTCTTCCAGCGCGTCGATGTCGACCGGCATCTCATCGGACACCCCGTCCACATCCCAGGGCAGCGTGTACTCCAGCGCCCGGAAGAATCCCTTCACCGGATCCTTGAAGAACGTGACCAGATCCGCCAGCGCGACATCCCCGGTGGCCGGTGCCGGTAGTGGATGGTCGAAGAACGGCGGACGCTCGGCCCGCTGCCCGGCGCTGGCCTGCGCGGCGGTGAGCGCCGTGGGGTCGAACGTGAACGGTCCCTCCGGCAGCAGCGCGCCGGGGGTGACGTTGCGAATGTCGAAGGGCTGCAACGGATGTGTGGTCACCACAGCCACGGGTTGCTCGGCGGTGACCTTCAGCGTGTCGAGTAGCTCGGCCAACGGCACTGCCGGGGGACGGGCCTGACCGGAGTACTCGTTGGCGCCGGTATAGGTGATGACGAGCGTCTGGGTGGCCGCGCCGATCGCGTCGAGCAGCAACTGGCGATCTTCGGAACGGATGTCGCGCTCGCCGGTGCGCGGATCGCGGGCCAGCACGTCGTCGCCGTCGACGGCACCCAGCCGGGGAAAGACGCCGTCGTCCAACCCGACCAGACACACCACCCGGTGCGGAACCGAGCGCATCGGCACCATGGTGCACACCGTCAGCGTGCCGGTGCGGAAGTTGGCCCGGGTCGGTCGGCCGGCCAGGTGCCGATCCAGCAGGGCACGAATATCACTGAGCCGCATGGGCGTAGCGGCCGCACCCGCGGACTCGGCGATCTCGGCGAACTCGCGTTGCACCTGCGCGGCCGGCCATTCCTCATCGGAGTACGCGAGCGCGTCGATGCCGTCACTCAGCGCGGTCAACCAGTCGCCGAGCGGGCGCACCCCGCTGAGTCGGCCGACAGTCACCCTGAGCTTCTCCACGAAATCGGCGAACCGGCCGGCCAACTCGACCCGGTTGCTGCTGACATCGTCCAGCGGCAGCGTGGTGCCCAGCCAGGCGTGCGAGTCGTCGGACATCGCCACCCCGGCCAGCACCCGGTCGATCCCGAAACGCCAGGTGTTGTGCAGGAATTCGACGCCATAGGGGCTGCGGTGCTCCTGATCGAAACCCCATCGGATGTTGGCCTCACGCACCCAGGCGGTGATGGCCTCCAGATCGTCGTCGGTGAACCCGAACCGCGCCCGCACCGGTGCCGACTCGGCGAGATTGAGCACCTCGCTGGCGGTGGCCCGGCCACTGGCCAGGGCCAGCACCGACGCCGCCACCGACAGCAACGGATTCGTCTGCACCAGAGCCCGATCGGCCAGCCGCACCCGCAGCTTGTGCGCCGGATGCGCACCGCGCACCACATCACCCAGGCCGAACCCGGCCGTGATCAGCGGTGCATACGTCTCGATGTCAGGGCACATCACCAGGATGTCGCGCGGCTCCAGCGTCGGGTCGTCGGCGAGCAGACCCAGCAGCACCTCACGCAGCACCTCGATCTGCCGGGCCGGGCCGTGACAGCTGTGCACCTGCACCGAACGGTCCTCCGGCCGCGGCACCCGCCCGGCCGGGCGCACCGCATTCGCGGCGATGTCGGACTGCAGCCAGCCCAGCACCGTGTCGGGCTCGGCAGTGCCGCCGGTTCTACTCAGGTATTCGTCGGTGTCGGGAACCGGCAGGCCCCGCTGCAACTCGCGCAGATCGCGGCCGAGGGTGGCCAGCAACGGGTGGCCGACATCGCGGTGGCTGCTGTCTTCACGGCGGGGGAGCGGGCCGGTGTGGCCGGCCAGTGACTGCCACAGGTCGTCGCTGGGGTGCGGCAGCCACAGATGCAGATCGTGATGGGTGGCCAGCGCGGTCAGCAGCTCGATCTCGGTGACCGGTAGCCGGGTGTGCCCGAACAGCGACAGCCGCTCAGGTAGGTCAGTTCGTGATTCGGTCAGCCGGGCAAGGGTTTTCGCATGACGGATGTGCGGCGGGTCGGCCTCGATGCGCTCGGTCAATGCCCGCCACAGCGGCGCCTGCCAGGACAGGTCGTCGGGCAGGCCGTCCCAGTCGAGCAGCAGTTGGGGGCGCTGCCGCGCATAGGAGGCGAACAGTCCGGCCAGCCGGCGGGCCACCGCATAGCGCCGGCCCTGACGCAGCTCGTACTCGTCACCCGTCTCGAAATGGCCGAGGTGAGCGGCCACCGGCGCACACCACGGCTGATCCAAGTTCTCGTCGATGACCGCCAGCAACGGCCACGCCATCGCATCGGCCGACCACGGATCCTCCTCGGCGGTCCCGGTCAGCTCGGCGATCAGTGACCGCGGATTGCGGAACTCAACTGCCGCGCACACTCCCAGCCGGTTCGACAGGCGCTGACTCAGCCACCGCTCCACTCCCTTGGCCGGGACCAGCACCAGCTCCTGGGCGAACGGGTCAGACGGGGGTTGCGCCAGCAGACCTGCCAGCCCGTCGGCGAGCAGATCGGTGCGCTCGGCCCGGTGCAGGTGCAGTGCCATCGACACACACGATATGAGACAAGACGACGGCGAGCGAAGAATCGAGGGCGTCCCCCGGATTCAAGATCGGGTTGTGATGTCTGCAGTCCCCGACCGGAACCGTCAGGCCAACTCCTGGCCGGCGGCGGCCTCGAATCGATCGACGTACTGAGGGCACGACGTGCCCATCGCCACACCGACCGCGAAACCGGCTGTGTCCAAGTTGAAGCCACTGCGCGCGGCCACTTCGGCCATGATCGCGTCGATCGGTTCGACCGCGGGCGTGGTCTGAGCGAACCGATAGTCGAGGATGCTGCAGATCTCGCGTTGATGGTCCATCGCGTACGTGTAGGCGAGTGATTCGTCGACGTTGGGCAGGTCGGGCAGCTGGATCGGGTCGGCGGCGGCAATGCCGGGGTGGGCCAGACTCAAGAGGACTATCGCTCCGGCCACGTTGAGGAGCCTTACTGCCATCTTGCGGTTGGCGCCAATGTGCCTAGAGAAGTTGCTGGACCGTCGGCTGTGTTGCGTACCGGCAGGTGTTCCACGGTCAATGTTTGCCATTGTTGCCCCCGTCTAGCAATGTTGTGATCGCGCTGGGTGCGCGATGGAGCAAACCGTAAGCAATGATGAATAGCCTGTCAACACGGTTACTACATGCATTTATATTTGACACGCCGGGCAGTGAGCGAATTTGCTGTCCAGTTCGGTTCAGCTTCTGGAGCGACGAGAGCAAAGTTTTGAGCGGTGTGCCTGCAGCCGATGATCGTTCGCCGGAATCGCTGCAAGTGATTTGCTGACTTGCTGCGATGCTCGAGTCAGGCCGTCACCGGATTTGGTGCCGAAAGCGCGGCGGGCCGGGCGGCCAAGGCGACCAGCAGCGTGACCGCACCCGCGATGACGAACGCCACCCGCACGTTGAACACGTCGGCCGCACCGCCCAACAGGGCCGCGGCAAACGGGCGCGAGCCGAGGAAGCCGACGAGCCACAACGCCATGATCCGGCCGCGCAGTTCCTCCGGGGCCCGCTCCTGCACGACCGTGCTCAGACCCGTCATCGCCCAGCCGAACCCCAGCCCCGCGATGGCGAAACCGGCCAGGGCCACGGCCGTCACGGTGCCCAGCGCCAGCAGGCCGGACCCGGACACCAACAGCCAGAGCCCGATCGTCGACACCTGGGCAGCGGGCATCCGTCCCCGCATCGTGGCTAGTACCACCATGCCGAGTGCCGCGCCGATGCCGAACGCCGCCGACAACGCTCCCACCAGGTGGGCACCGCCGCCGAGGTCCTCGGCCATCGACGGGGTGAGCGTGATCGAGGGATCGGAAGCGAACCCGACCGTGGTCACCGCCAGCAGCGCCAGCAGCAGCGGACGGTCCCGCCAGACGTAGGCCAGCGCCGCGCGCACCCGGTAATCGCCGTCGGGGCTGCGCTCGGGCCGGGCCGGGAAGGTGACCAGCAGCAGGAAGATCGCGAACACCATGTGTAGGCCCGCGCTGATCGCGAAGCCCGGTGCCGCTCCGAGACGAGCGGCCAGAAACGCACCGATCGCCGGGCCCAGGATGCGGCCGATGGTCATCGGAATGCTGTTGAGCGCCATCGCCGTTGGCAGTTCGCCGTCACGGATCAAGCTCGGCACCACCGACTGCATGGCCGGACCGCCGATGACGAACCCGAAGCCCACGAGTGTCGAGCCGACCAGGACCGGTATAGCCGCGGCGGTGCCCTGCAGGTCGGGGGACAGGGTCAGCCAGAGCGCGGTCGAGCCGGAGCCGATGATGCACAACACCCGGCCCCACAGGATCTGCCGCGCCGGGTTACCGACATCGGCCCACTTGCCGCTGGTCGGGCTCAGGATCAGCTGGGGGAGGAACTGTGCGACGCCGACCATGCCCACCATCACGGCCGAGCCGGTGGCCTCGAAGATGACGATGGCCGCCACGATGCCGTGCGTCCACACCGCGACGACGGAGAACATCTTGCCCCAGAACAAGGCGCCGAAGACCGGGTCGAACATGAGCCGCAGCGCGCCGCGCGGCTGCGGGCGGGCAGTGGTCTGGGCCGTCACGAACTGATCCCCCGCTCGAAATCGGAGACCAGCTGCTCCAACAGGTCGACGAGTTTGTCGACGTCGGCCTCGGGCCAGCCGGCCACGGTCTCGGCGACCATCTCGCGGCGCCGTTCGGTGACATCGGCCAGCGCCTGGCGCCCCGCCTCGGTAAGGGTGAGCACGCACCGGCGCTGATCCTCGACGTCCTGGGTTTTGGTCAGCAGGCCGGCGGTGACGACATTGGCGACGGTGCGGCTGGCGGTGGAGTGCTCGACGGCCATGTACTCGGCCACCTCGCCGACCGACGCGCTCTGCCCGGCCTTCTCCCGCTGCTCGACGGCCCGCAACACCCGCAACGTCGACAGCGACGGGACGCTGCCCGATGCGCCGATCAGCCGGCGCCGCCAACCCGGCCGCTGCCGCACGGTGTGGATGCGCACCAGGAGCTCATCGAGTTGGTTGTAGCGAGGCACTATATGTGCATAGCACATAGATATATCTGGGAGCGAATGCTCGTTCCTGCTCCGCGTTCGTAACGCCAGGGCGAAGAAATGCGCGATTCACCGCCGTGGCGTTACGAACGTGAGCGCATCGCCTGGCCTCGGGCGAGTTTGCCGTCAACCGCAGTGCCGGCCGGCCCATACGATTACTGGATGTCGGAGGGGATGGTCCGGCCCGTGCGTTGGCTGACCTCTTTACTTCTGTGCTGGCCGGTGCTGATGGCGGGTGGGTGTGCGCCGCAGCCGGACGTCATCGCAACCGACAACGACAACGGCGGTCGCGTCCAAGTCCGCAGCGGTCAGCTCTTCGACATCGTGCTCGCTGACGATTACGACCAAACCGGTTGCCAGTGGCGTAAAGACCGGAACTCCGCCCCCTCCGTCGTGGAGTACCTGGGTCAGCGTTACGAGCCTGCTCGCAAGCCGCCGGCGGGAACCGCAAATGGCACCAACACAATGCGATACCGGGCCCAGCAGACGGGAACTGCGCAGATCGGTCTGGTTGAGTCCGACAACGGCGGTCGGGTGTGCCGGCGCTATGCGGTGACTGTCACGGTGGGCTCTCCGACCAGGTGGTGGTCGTGGTGACAGTGTTCGGGTTGGTGGGGCACGTACCTGCTGGTACGACGTCGGCGTGCGTGAGCGCGAGGGCGTCTAGCCCGCGAATTCCTTTGCCAGACCATCGATCCCAGCGCGAATTGCGGTCAACGCCTCGGCGCGGGCCTTGAGCTTGCTTGCCACGTGCGCCCCGGTGTGCAGCGTCGCCGCGGCCTCGGCGGCCACCTCCTGGGCGCGGCCCAGCACCGCGTCGGCCTCGACCACCTCATCGAGCCAGCCGCCGGCGATCGCCGCATCACCGGTGAACGTCGCCGCCATGGCGATCCCGCGCTGAAAAGCCGCCCGGGTCAAGCGCATCCGCATGATCTCGATGGCCGCGATCGGCAGCGTCATCCCGATCTTCACCTCGTTGGCCTGGCATTTCGAGGTCACCGAACCGACCCGGTGATCACCGGACAGCAGCAGGAACGAGCCCATGGCGATGGCGTGCCCGGTTGCGGCCATGATCACCGGCACCGGGAAGCTCAAACACCGCACGGACAACTCGAAGCCGCCGGCGAGCATGCCGAGGGTGGCCGCGGCGTCACCGGAGGAGAACACGCTGAGGTCGAACCCGCCGCTGAACACCTTCGCATTGCCGGCCAGCACTACGGCCTTCACCTCGCCGGCCGCCGCGCTGCCTGCGGCCTGATCCAGCGCCGCGTTGATCTCGGCCTGCATCGCAGGCGACAGTGCGTTGACTTTGCCGTCGTCCATCGTGATCGTGGCCACGGCATCGTTGAGCTCGTAGCTCACCAGGCTGCTCATCGCACCGATGCTAGCGAGTGGCCTCAGGCCCGATGACGCCTGCCGGAGGTTGTTGCCGGCTTGATCAGATCGGTCTCGGGATCGTCATCGTCGTAATCGTCGTCGTCATCGTCGTGACTGGCCTCGTAGCGGTCACGCCAGCGGGCCCGCGCCTCGGCACCTAATGCGTTGATGCGGTTGATCTCGTTCCGCAGCTTCTGCTCGTCGGTCTCTTTGGCCGCGTACTGGAAATACGTCAGCACGCCGCGCAACAACTCCAGCTTCTGCTTCTCTCGCCGGGCCTGATCATGAGTGGTCAGCAGCTCCATGCGGTCCACCGGAGGCAGCGTCGCCCAATCCAGCACCGCGGTGTTGCGCAGCTTGCGGCCACTGGGCTTTCCCGGGGAGCCGGGCTCGTCGTAATAGGTGACCGCTCCGTCGAACCGGGACGCGATCGCCTCACCCAGTTGCTTGCGGTCCAGCGCCGAATCCCACACGATGCGCCACTCCTGCGACGGCGCCAGATATGGAATCTCGGCGGGCAGATTCAGCGGCACGATGTCGACGAAGTTGTCGTCGTAAGAGCTTTCGTACTTGCCGACCGTCGGCGGGTTCGCGAATTCGAACCGCAATCCGTACGCGGGCCGCTGTCCGTAATTACGGACGACCAGTTCGATCAGATGCCAATCGGCACTGCTGGGTTCCATGAACATCGACACGTTGGGCTGGGTCAGCTCGGCCTGCCGCTCCTTGGCCTTCAGATACTGCCGCCAGGCATAGATCAACGCGATGACGACGACGATGATCGCCACCCATGCTGCGAGCGCAGTCCATGCACCCGGTTCGAAACTAGCCAACTCACGCCCCCGCTCCGTGACTGAATCGATGATCCCCACCAAGTGGGTATATCACGGACTTTCAGCGGGGGCAGCGGTCCGGCTCAGCAAACTTCAGCCAAAAGCAGGGAACTATGAGGCGACGGCGGTGAGGACGTCGTGCTGAACCGTCGGAGTCACCGGCCTGTGCACCAGGCGCTCACCGCGGGCCAGCCATTCGGCATCGGCCCATTCGATACGCGCGGGCAGTCGCCGCCAATAGTGCGGATGCGAACGCAGATACACCTCGACGCTGGCGTGCACCCTGGCATCCAGCGGCGGCCGGCACCGGCCGATCGCCGGGGCGGACCCGGCCAGCGCATCGAGATCAGTGGGGCAGGCGCCGTGGTCGACCACCTGAAGACCCGCGGAGATCGCCCCGTCCAAGATCCAGTCCATCGCGATATCGGCCAGCGACCAGCACGCGCCGGTGCCGCCGGTGACGTCGCAGCGGCCTCCTCGGAACCAGACTTCGTCGAGGTGTTCGCAGTACCGCATGGTCCGGCGCCCGCCGTCCACCGCCACCGCGTGCCGGCCCGCTTGCACGGTCGGCAGCGGACCCATCCGCTGCTTGGTGCCGGGAGTGGCCGTCGCGTTCCACAGCCCGACGAACCGCACCGGAACGGCAGGGTCACGGTCGCCGACGAGTTGGGCCGCCAGCACCCTGATCTGCCGCCAGTCCTGCGGCGTGCGCGGCGTGCGGGGCAGGACGTAGGTGGCCAGCGCGTACTCCAGAACGTCTTCGGAGTGGGCCGGCAGCAGACCGACCGTGCCGAGCAGGGTGGCCAGCTCCCCGGCTCGATGCCCGCCCTCGCCGCCGCCGAACACGAAGATCCGGTCGCCGGGATCCCACGACTCTCCGAGGAATCGGTATGCCTCGACGATGGCCGCCCGCGCTTCGCTGGCGGCGTCACCACGGCGGCCCGGCGTGATTCTTCTGCCGTGCCGCATTGCCGCGCCGCTGTGATACCAGTTCAGCTGATCGGTGCCGTCCAGCAACCGAAACAGCATCTCGGTATTCGATGCGTCGCGTAGTCCGGGATGTTCATCAGTGTGGTCGAAGCACAGCACGATGTTCTTCACGGTGACCCCCGGCGGGACTGTCAACTACTGCTCGATATTGCTGACAGTTACTTTGCCGGGTCGGGGGCGCGGTGTCCTGAGTATTGCACTACTCGAATTGCGGAAAATGCCGCATAGTTCCTATTGCAACGGTTTGGTCAACGAAATCCGTGGCAGATGGCCCACTACAGGGTGCAATTGCCCCGTTGCGGCGCCGTTAATTCAGTGGATTCCGTACTCGGTCCGGCTGGAACGATTCATCAGCCGCCCATCAACATGCGCCATTGGTCGAGGTTCGACGCCCGATACACGTAGTTGCTGCGTTTGACTTCGTCGAGCGGAGCGCTCGGTTCCTCGGAGTACCAGTGCCCCGGGAAGACGGTCGGGTCTCCGGGTAGTTGCGCCAGCGCCTGCAGGCTGCGGAACATGTCGTCGACATTGCCGCCGGGAAAGTCGGTGCGCCCGCATCCGTCGAGGAACAACGTGTCCCCGGCGACCAGCCGGCCGCCCACCAGGAAGCACTGGCTGCCCGGGGTGTGGCCGGGCGTATGCAGTAGCTCGATCTGCACGTCGCCGACGGTCACCGTGTCGCCGTGCTGGTGCTCGGTCAGCTCGCTCTGCGCAATCCCGGTGACCTGGGAGACCCAGTTGGCCTCATGGGTGTTGACGTGGACCGGCACGCTCTGACGTTCCAGCAGCTCGGCGAGGCCCTTGAGGGAGAAGCCCGCCATCGTGCCGCCGACGTGGTCGGGGTGGTGATGGGTGACCAGCACACCCGCCAGGCGCATGCCGTCGTTCTCGATCACGTCGACGAGGTCGTTGGCCGCGTACGCAGGGTCGACCACCACGGCGTCGCCGGTCTCCCGGTCGCCGATGAGGTAGGAGAAGTTGCGCATCTGCTGGGCGATCACGTCTCCGGCCGCATAGTCGCGACCGGACAGCAACTGCCGGAAGTACAAGCGGTCTTGGGCCTTGGGCTCGGACATGCGTCAAGACTATTGCGGCTCAGTCCGGGTATCCGCGCAGGTCCAAAAACCGCACGTCATGACGTGTTTGAACCCACATCCATAAAACTCGCATCTGAAATGCGGAATTACTAGCGTCAGCGGTATGCACCTCACCCGGTTCACCGACCTAGGACTGCGCACGCTGATGCTGCTGTCCTCGGGTGAATCCGAGGACCGGCGCATCACCACCCGCACCATCGCCTCGGGAGCCAACGCGTCCGAGCATCACGTCGCCAAGGCGGTGTCCAAGCTCTCCGAGCTCGGCATGGTGCACGCCCGGCGGGGCCGGGTCGGGGGATTGGTGCTCACCGAAGCCGGACGCACCGCCTCGATCGGCTGGCTGGTGCGCGAACTCGAAGGCGACCGCGAGGTCATCGAATGCGGCGGGGAATCCCCGTGCCCGCTGATCGCGGCCTGTCGCCTGCGCCGTGTCCTGGCCGACGCCAAGGAGGCGTTCTACCGCGAGCTCGACCGCTACACCGTGACAGACCTGACGGCAGACACCCGCCTGCCGATTGTTTTACAACTCACAACTGAAGGGAATCTCCGATGACCGTCACCAGCCCCGAGCCGTCCGCGGTACGCGACGAACTCGAGCCGCACCACGCCGAAATCGTCTCGGCGACATTGCCTCTCATCGGTGCGCACATCGACGAGATCACTTCGGAGTTCTATCGGCGGCTGTTTGCCAACCACCCCGAGTTGCTGCGCAACCTGTTCAACCGCGGCAACCAGGCCCAGGGCGCCCAGCAGCGCGCACTGGCGGCCTCGATCGCCACGTTCGCCACCCATCTGGTCAACCCCGACCTGCCGCACCCGTCGGCCCTGCTGGCCCGCATCGGTCACAAGCACGCCTCGCTCGGCATCACCGCCGACCAGTACCCGATCGTTCACGACAACCTCTTCGCCGCGATCGTCGAGGTGCTGGGCGCAGAGACCGTGACCGCCGAGGTGGCGCAGGCCTGGGACCGGGTCTACTGGATCATGGCCGACACCCTGATCGCGCTGGAGCGCGACCTGTACGCGGGTGCCGGCGTCGAGCCCGGTGACGTGTTCCGCCGGCTGCGCGTCGTCTCCCGGGTCGACGACCCGTCCGGTGCCGTGCTGGTCACCGTCCGCGCCGCCGAGCCCGTCAAATTCGCTGCCGGACAATATGTCTCGGTCGGCGTGACGCTGCCCGACGGTGCCCGTCAGCTACGGCAGTACAGCCTCGTCGGCGCACCGGGATCCACCGATCTGACGTTTGCGGTCAAGCCCGTCGACGCCGTAGCCGACCAGCCCGCCGGCGAGGTGTCCTCCTGGATCCGCGCCAATCTGTGCGTCGGCGACCTGCTCGATGTCACGGTGCCCTTCGGCGACCTGTACAACGGCGGCCGGCCCGACGGTCCGCTGGTGCTGGTGTCGGCAGGTATCGGGATCACCCCGATGGTCGGGATCCTGGAATTCCTGGCCGCCGAGGCGCCCGACGCTCACGTCCGAGTCCTGCATGCCGACCGCGGCGACAGCGTCCATCCGCTGCGCGAGCGTCAGCACGAGCTGATCGACGCATTGCCCAACGCGAGCCTCGACCTCTGGTACGAGGACGGCGTGACCGCGGGCGCTCCGGGCGTGCATGCCGGGCTGCTCAAGCTCGACGGCATCGAACTGCCCGCTGACGCCGCGTACTACCTGTGCGGTGGGGCCGGATTCATCGAGGCGGTCCGCGCCCAACTGAGTGACCGCGGAATCGCCCACGAGCGGGTGCACTGCGAGCTGTTCGCACCCAACGATTGGCTCCTGGACTAGCCGAACAGGCAAAACAGCTCCCCGGCGGCCGCATTGACCTGCGGTTTGGTGCGGCTGCCGGGGAGGTTGTACCCTCTTTAAGGCCCCGCAGCCGCAACGCCGCGGGACAAGCCCCCTTAGCTCAGTCGGCAGAGCGTTTCCATGGTAAGGAAAAGGTCAACGGTTCGATTCCGTTAGGGGGCTCGGTGGACGCCCGGGCGGAGCCCCGCCCGCGTCGATCGGGGCGGTGTAGCTCAGCTGGTTAGAGCGCACGACTCATAATCGTGAGGTCGGGAGATCGAGCCTCCCCACCGCTACAGGAACATCAAAAGCAGAGCGTGATTTTGAGCAGGGAGAACTGACGTGGCGTCGAGTACCGACGTACGGCCGAAGATCACTTTGGCGTGCGAGGTGTGCAAGCACCGCAACTACATCACCAAGAAGAACCGCCGCAACGATCCCGACCGGCTCGAGATCAAGAAGTTCTGCCCCAACTGCGGCACCCACCAGCCGCACAAAGAGTCGCGATAGCCATTCGCTGTGGCTCTTTCGACCAGCATCGTCGGGATGCACTACCGGCATCCTGAGCACTACGAGGTCGGGCGCGAGAAGATCCGCGAGCATGCGATCGCGGTCAAGAACGACGGCGCGTTCTACCACGACGAGGCTGCCGCCGCTGAGCTCGGATACGACTCGGTGCTGGCGCCGCTGACCTTTATCTGCATTTTCGGTTACCAGGCGCAGTGGGCCTTCTTCGAGTGGGCCGAGATCGGCATTCAGGACGCTCAGATCGTCCAGGTCGACCAGGAGCTGAAGTTTCTCAAACCGGTCAAGGCCGGGGACAAGCTGTACTGCGACGTCTACGTGCATTCCGTGCGCAAGGCGCACGGCACCGACATCATCGTGACCAAGAACATCATCACCAACGACAAAGGTGAGGTGGTCCAGGAGGCCTACACGACCCTGGCCGGGCGTGCGGGTGACGGAGAAGAGGGTTTTAACTGATGGCGCTGCGCGAGTTCAGTTCGGTCAAGGTCGGCGACACGCTCCCGGAGCGGGTGATCCCGCTGACCCGTGGAGATCTGGTCAACTACGCCGGTGTGTCCGGTGACCTCAACCCGATCCACTGGGACGACGAGATCGCCAAGCAGGTCGGCCTCGACACCGCGATCGCTCACGGCATGCTCACCATGGGCCTCGGTGGCGGCTACGTCACCGAATGGGTCGGCGATCCGGCCGCCGTGACCGAGTACAACGTCCGGTTCACCGCCGTCGTGCCCGTCCCCAATGACGGTGTCGGAGCTGAGATCGTCTTCAACGGGCGCGTCAAGTCCGTCGATCCCGAAGAGAACCTGGTCACCATCGCCATCTCGGCGACCGCAGGCGGAAAGAAGATCTTCGGGCGCGCCATCGCGACCGCAAAACTGGCATAAGGAGTTCTGGGCCATGGCACTCAAGGCTGATATCCGCGGAATGGTCTGGAAGTATCCGCACCCTTTCCTGATCGGCCGCGAGCAGATCCGTCAGTACGCCAAGGCCGTCAAGGCGATGGACCCGGCCAGCCACGACGAGGCTGCCGCCGCGGAGCTCGGTCACGACACCCTGGTCGCCCCGCTCACCTTCGCTTCCACCTTGGCGCTGCTGGTGCAGGAGCACTTCTTCCAGAACGTCGACGTCGGCATGGAGACCAAGCAGATCGTTCAGGTCGACCAGAAATTCCTCTACCGCAAGCCGCTCAAGGCCGGCGATCAGCTGCACGCGGTCATGGAGATCACTTCGGTCGAGGAGCGTTTCGGCGCCGACATCGTCGTCACCCACAACGTCTGCACCGACGACAACGGTGAGGTGGTCCTGGAAGCCATCACCACGATGATGGGACACGACGCCGACGATTCCATCCAGGTGAAGTGGGATCCCGAAACCGGCAAGGTCGTGCGGAAGGCAGCCGGGGAGTAGCTGTCAAAGTGGGTGCGATTAGTGTCTGGCACCCACGCCGGGGTACACTCGGCACTCGGGGTTTTTCCCATTTCAGCGCGCTGTCCGTCGGCTTGACCATGAGCGATCGGGGAGCGCGCGAATTGTGTAAGCCTCGCGCAGTACGGTGACGAAAGCGCCAGCAGTCACCAACAGAGGGGCGTAGCTCAACTGGCAGAGCAGCGGTCTCCAAAACCGCAGGTTGCAGGTTCAAGTCCTGTCGCCCCTGCTCAAACTGAATACTCGACAACGTGTGGACACTGGAAGGTGACCACACAAACCAGGATGAAAGGCATGCGGTGAGCGACGAGCGCGAAGGTGCCGGCTCCGCAGACGACACTGGAACCGACGCTGGCACCGATACCGGGGCAACGGACACCACCCACGGTCAGACCGCGGTGGTGACCCGGCCGCTGCGCCCGACCGGCAAGCGGACCCGTCGTGGCGTGGCTGCTGAGGCCGACAGTGACGAGGCCGCCGAGGGCGACGCGTCGAGCGACGATGCCACGGCCGAAACCGGTAAGTCGAAGGCCAAGAAGAACGCGAAGGCCAAGAAGACCGGCCCGTCGCGGAACCCGATCATGTTCGTCGTCAACTACCTGCGGCAGGTCGTTGCCGAGCTCCGCAAGGTGATCTGGCCGAACCGCAAGCAGATGGTCAGCTACACCACGGTGGTGCTGGTCTTCCTGGTGTTCATGGTCGCGCTGATCTCCGGCGCCGACCTTGGACTGGCGCGGCTGGTGTCGCTGGTGTTCGGCACCTGATCTGGAATTTGAGAGAGGACTGACAACGTGACCACGTTCGACGGCGACGAGACCGTTGCCGACGAGACCGTTAACGTCGACGGCGTCGAGTCGCAGACCGATGAATCGGCCGAAGGCCAGGATGCCGTCGAGGCGACCGACACGGTCGACGAGACCGAAGCGGCGGTAGCCGAGAGCTCGGAAGAGGCGGCAGAGGCACCCGCCGCCGACGAGGACGAGGACCCGGCAGTCGCGCTCAAGAAGGAGCTGCGGCTCAAGCCCGGCGACTGGTACGTCATCCACTCCTACGCCGGCTACGAGAACAAGGTGAAAGCCAATCTCGAGACCCGCGTGCAGAACCTGGACGTCGGTGACTACATCTTCCAGGTCGAGGTGCCCACCGAAGAGGTCACCGAGATCAAGAACGGCCAGCGCAAGCAGGTCAACCGCAAGGTCCTGCCGGGCTACATCCTGGTGCGCATGGAACTCAACGACGAGTCGTGGGGCGCGGTGCGCAACACCCCCGGCGTCACCGGTTTCGTCGGCGCCACCTCGCGCCCGTCGCCGTTGTCGCTGAACGACGTGGTGAAGTTCCTGCTGCCGCAGGGCGCCGCCAAGAAGCCCGCCAAGGCCACCGCCGCCGCCGCGGCCGGTGCCAGCACCGAGGCCACCCTGGAACGTCCCGAGATCCTGGTCGATTTCGAGGTCGGCGAGTCCGTCACCGTCATGGACGGCCCGTTCGCGACGCTGCCCGCCTCGATCAGCGAGGTCAATGCCGAGCAGCAGAAGCTCAAGGTGCTGGTCTCGATCTTCGGCCGCGAGACTCCGGTCGAACTGACCTTCAACCAGGTCTCCAAGATTTAGTCGCCACAGCGGCTAGAAACAACGGGCGTTTACGCGCCCTTGGATGAGCAAGTAAAGGAACACCAGAAGCATGGCCCCGAAGAAGAAGGTCGCCGGGCTCATCAAGCTGCAGATCCAGGCCGGGCAGGCCAACCCCGCCCCGCCGGTCGGTCCTGCGCTTGGCCAGCACGGCGTCAACATCATGGAGTTCTGCAAGGCGTACAACGCCGCGACCGAGTCGCAGCGCGGAAACGTCATCCCCGTGGAGATCACTGTCTACGAGGACCGCAGCTTCACTTTCGCACTGAAGACCCCGCCCGCCGCCAAGCTGCTGCTCAAGGCAGCCGGTGTGCAGAAGGGTTCGGGCGAGCCGCACAAGACCAAGGTCGCCAAGGTGACCTGGGATCAGGTGCGCGAGATCGCTGAGACCAAGAAGGCCGATCTCAACGCCAACGACATCGACGCTGCGTCGAAGATCATCGCCGGCACCGCCCGGTCGATGGGCATCACCGTCGAATAATCGGAACGCGTGGCAGGGCTGGCATCGGCCCGCAGGACCACGACTCCAACAGACAGGATTGGATTTTCAATGAGCAAGAACAGCAAGGCATACCGCGAAGCCGCGGAGAAGGTCGACCGGACCAAGCTCTACACGCCGCTTGAGGCGGCGAAGCTGGCCAAGGAGACCTCCTCCAAGAAGCAGGACGCCACTGTCGAGGTCGCCATCCGCCTCGGTGTGGACCCGCGCAAGGCTGACCAGATGGTCCGCGGCACCGTCAACCTCCCGCACGGCACCGGTAAGACCGCTCGCGTCGCCGTGTTCGCCGTCGGTGAGAAGGCAGAGCAGGCGCTGGCCGCCGGTGCCGACGTCGTCGGCTCCGACGACCTGATCGAGAAGATCCAGGGCGGTTTCCTGGACTTCGACGCCGCGATCGCCACCCCGGATCAGATGGCCAAGGTCGGTCGGATCGCCCGCGTGCTGGGCCCGCGCGGTCTGATGCCGAACCCCAAGACCGGCACCGTCACCCCCGATGTCACCAAGGCTGTGGCCGACATCAAGGGCGGCAAGATCAACTTCCGCGTCGACAAGCAGGCCAACCTGCACTTCGTGATCGGCAAGGCGTCCTTCGACGAGGCCAAGCTGGCCGAGAACTACGGCGCCGCGCTCGACGAAGTGCTGCGGGCCAAGCCGTCGTCCTCGAAGGGTCGTTACCTCAAGAAGGTGACCGTCTCCACCACCACCGGTCCGGGTATCCCGGTTGACCCGGCGGTGACCCGGAACTTCACCGAGGCGTAGCTCGCGGAGCCGACCATCGGCACCGAGGCGTAGTCGTTTCTGCGCGAGCAGACGTGAAAGTCCTCCAAATCTACGGATTTGGAGGACTTTTGCGTTTGCTCAAGAGGTGACGCATTCGGCAAGGCGACGGCGCAGGAAGGCCGCGGCGGGTTCGGACACGTTGTCGCCCTCGAGCGCGACGCGGTACCAGCGCACGGCCTCATCGAGCC
The DNA here is from genome assembly GCF_001245615.1 of Mycolicibacterium neworleansense. Classification (NCBI taxonomy): domain Bacteria; kingdom Bacillati; phylum Actinomycetota; class Actinomycetes; order Mycobacteriales; family Mycobacteriaceae; genus Mycobacterium; species Mycolicibacterium neworleansense. The sequence continues at coordinate 3,177,451 of NZ_CWKH01000001.1, read as the reverse complement.
GGCCGGCACGGCGCAACAGATCCGCGCGGATCGGCGCCACGGCATTCGCCCGGGCCAGCCGCGGATCGTCGGCCACCTCGTCCAGAGCGGCCAACCCGGCCGGGAAGCCGTCGCGAAAGCCAACGGCGAGTGCACGATTGGCGCGCACCACGGGGGAGTCCGTCGCCTCGGCCAGCCGGTCGTACGCCAGGCAGATGGTGGCCCAGTCGGTGTGCTGCCACGACGGTGCCGTCGCATGCAGTGCCGCGATCACCGCTTGCGGTAGGTACGTGCCGGGTGCGCCCTCGGCCAGCCGCAACTGCTCCAGGCCCCGGGCGATGCGGCCACGGTCCCAGTGACTGCGGTCCTGCTCGTCCAGCGGGATCAGCGCACCCGTCTCGTCGACCCGGGTGCGGCGGCGCGAATCATGCAGCAGCACAAGGGCCGCGAGCGCATGCGCGTCACGGTTGCCCGGCATCAGCGAGCACAACTCACCCGCGAGCCGGACGCCCTCGTCGCACAGTTCGTCGCGGATGGCCGACGGCCCGCCGGTCGACCAATACCCCTCGGTGAACACCGAATAGATACAGCCCAATACGTGCGGCGTGCGCTCGGCCAAAAGCTCCGGCGGCGGCACCCGCAGCGGGATGTTGGCCTTGCGAATCTTGTTCTTGGCCCGGGTGATTCGCTGCCCGACCGCGGCGTCGGACTGCAGCAGGGCGCGGGCGATCTCGGTGACCGTCAACCCCGAGATCAGTCGCAGTGTCAGGGCCAGCTGTGAGGCGGGGTCCAGTGCGGGGTGGGCGCAGGTGAACATCATCCGCAGCTCGTCGTCGCGCACCGGGTGCAGCTCGGCACCCTCGCCCGACGCGTTCACCTGCTCGTACACCGCTGCCAGTTCCTTTCCGGGCCGGGCAGATTCGCGCCGCAACCGGTCCAGGGCCCGATTGCGTGCCACCGTGGTCAGCCACGCACCGGGATTGGCCGGCATACCCTCGGCCGGCCAGATCTGCAGGGCCTGCGTACAGGCCTCCTGGACGGCGTCCTCGGCCACGGTGAGATCGCCCGACCATCGCGCGAGCGCGGCAACCGCCGGGCCCCACTCGCGCCGAAAGACGCCGTCCAGTTGGGTCATCGACGATTACAGGCCTGAAACCCCGGCCAACTGGCGGACCTCGATGGCCGAGGCCGGAATCATCGACGCCAGTTTGACCGCCTCATCGCGATCGGACGCCCGCAACACGTAGAAGCCGTTGGCCACCTCGGCACCCTCGGCGTAGGGACCGTCGGTGAGCGTCACCTTGCCGTCGCGCACACGCACGGTGGTCGCGGTGGACGGCGGATGCAGGGGCGCGCCCGCCAGGGTCTTGTCACCGATGGTCTTGGCGAGTTCGCCGTGCTTGGCCGCCTGCCGGTTCCACTCGTCGGAGCCGGGAGTGTTGACCTCCCCCGGCGGCTCCAGCAGGAGCGCCAGCCAGTCATTGCCCAGCGGCTGCTCGGGCGCCTGCCAGTGGACCATCGGCCACACCTCGACCGCGCCGAACTGTGCCACCGGGATGTCGCGGGCCAGGGCCAGCGCTTCATCTAGATTGTCGGCCTCGAACACGTAGTAGCCGCAGGCCACCTCGGCGCCCTCGGGGAACGGGCCGTCGGTGATGGTCGGGTTTTCCGCACCTCCGGTGATGCGGGTGGCCGCAGCGGCCCTGCCCAGCGCGTCGCCGGCCCGGATCGCCGACTGTGCCTTGGCATGAAATGCCTGGAAGGCAGCCATGCCTTCGGCCTGCTGCTCGGGCGCGAGTTCCACGTCTTGACTGATCAGTAGTGCGAAGTAGTGCATCGTCGTCTCCCGGCGTCAGCGAGTGAGAACCGTCTGTTCCACTCTCTACCTATCCGACGAACGACGGTGCCGGGATCCGACAGGCCGCGCGAGATTGCTTCTGACTACTTCTCGCTACTTCTGCAGCGTGAACTGATGCACGCTGATGTGGCCCGAGGCGAAGTACTTCTGGCAGCCGTTGAGGTACTTGTCGTACCGGTCGTAGACCTCCTGGCCCTGGATGGCGATCGCCTCGTCCTTGTGGGCCTCGAGCGCGTCAGCCCAGATCTTGAGTGTCCGGACGTAGTGCGGGCCGATCTCCTGCAGCTGGGTGAGCTTGAATCCGGCTTCGGTCGCTTTTTCCTGCTCCATCGTCACCGAGGGCAGACGGCCGCCCGGGAAGATCTCGGTCATGATGAACCGGGCAAAGCGGGCGTCTTCGAATGTCATGTGCAGGCCGAGCTTCTGGCCTTCGCGCAGGTCGAACCCCGTGATGTTGTGCAGCAGCATGACGCCGTCGTCGGGCAGCGCGTTGTAGGCCGTCTCGAAAAACGCCGGATAACGTTCGAATCCGAAATGTTCGAAGGCGCCGATCGACACGATGCGGTCGACCTTGTCGTTGAATTCTTCCCAGCCTTGCAGCCGAACCTCGACATTACGGTCGGTCGGTACCTTGGCGAGCTTTTCGATCGCGTATTCACGCTGCTCGCCACTGAGGGTCAGACCGATGACGTTGACGTCGTACTTCTCGATCGCCCGAGCCATGCAGGCGCCCCAGCCGCAGCCGATGTCCAGCAGCGTCATCCCCGGTTCGAGGCCCAGCTTGCCCAAGGCCAGATCGAACTTGGCGATCTGAGCCTCGTCGCCGGTCATGTCCTCGCGCTCGAAATAGCCGCACGTATAGCCCATTGTGGGCCCGAGAAACAGTTCGTAGAATTCGTTGGAAATGTCGTAGATCGACTGCAGTTCTTCGTATTTCGGTGTCAATTTGGACATATTCGAAATGCTCCAAGCTGTAGAGTTCCTCCCGCGAACCTCAGGGTACAGCAGGCGACTGCCACCGGCCCGCTGCCGCTACCGTCAATGAATTTCGCGGGCAAACAAATTTGTCATCGTGCACCGTCAAATGTTTATCGGTGCCTGCGGATATCTCGACGCGGTACTGCGCTGGCGAAGGAAATCAACCCGCGACATGCAGGGTGAACTGGTTGACGTCGGTGTAGCCGACTCGGAACAGGTTCGCGCAGCCGGTGAGGTAGCGCATGTAGCGGTCGTAGACCTCCTGCGACTGGGTCCGCACGGCCTCGTCGTGGTTGGCTTCCAGATTGGCCGCCCACAGGTCGAGCGTGCGGGCGTAGTGCAGCTGCAGGGACTGCCGGCGGGTCAGCGTGAAACCGGCCTGCTGCGAACGTTCCTCGACCATCTCGACGGTGGGCAACCGCCCGCCCGGGAAGATCTCGGTGACGATGAACTTGATGAACTTGGCCAGCTCGAAGGTGAGCGGGATGCCGCGTTCATGGGCATATCGGGGGTGCATCGCGGTGATGGTGTGCAGCAGCATCACGCCGTCGTCCGGCAGGACGCGGTGGGCGAAGCGGAAGAAGTCGTCGTAGCGGTCGGGGCCGAAATGCTCGAACGCCCCGATCGACACGATCCGATCCACCGGCTCGTCGAACTCCTCCCAGCCGGCCAGCAGCACCCGTTTTGAACGGTGGCTTGCCGAACGGTCGAGCAGCTGCTGGACGTGAGCGGCCTGGTTACGGCTCAGCGTCAAGCCGACGACATTGACATCGTGACGCTCAAGGGCGCGCAACATCGTTGCCCCCCAACCGCACCCGACATCGAGCAGGGTCATTCCCGGTTGCAACCCCAGCTTGCCCAGTGCCAGGTCGATCTTCGCGAGCTGGGCTTCTTCGAGCGTCAGGTCATCACGTTCGAAGTACGCGCAGCTGTAGGTCCTGGACGGATCCAGGAACAGGGCGAAGAAATCGTCGGACAGGTCGTAGTGGGCCTGTACGTCGTCGAAGTGGGGTTTGAGCTTTACCGGATGTTTGGCCACGGAGGCACCTCTTGGGGCAGATACCGACCGGGCAGAGCCGCACTAGGCCACGTCTTGACCTAGCCGCCCCCCCAGACTGCTGTCAGCCACTGTAGGGCCACTTCAGCCAGCTACCGAGCTTTTCGGCCCTGGCAAACGGCCAATCGGAAAACTAACGTTGCCGACGCACAGACTATTCGGCGCTCGCGAAGTTCGTCTTGAGCTCGCCGACGATCTCGTCCCAGACCGGTTCGGGTAGCTCGTGGCCCATCCCGTCGATCAGGACGAGGCGGGCGCCGTCGATCGCCCGGGCCACCGCCCGGCCCCCGAACGGGCGCATCAGCCGGTCCGAGCGGCCGTGGATCACCACGGTGGGAGCGCTGATCCGCTTGTCATGGTGGCGCAGGCTGCCGCTGCCCAGGATCGCGTCGAAATGCCGGGCGATCCCGGCCGGGTAATAGGCGCGGTCGTACAGTTCGGCGGCCTGGGCGCGGATCTCGTCCTCGGGCGTGGGATAACCGGGGCTGCCGTTGATCCGGCTGATCCGAACTGCGTTGTCGATGATGGCTTCTCGCGACGAATTGGCGGGCGGGCCGGTGATCACCGACAGCAGCTGTTTGATGCCGGGCGGCGGTAGCAACGGCTGGTTGTTGCTGGAGAAGATCACCCCAAGGGACCTGGTGCGCTGCGCATACCGCGATGCGAACACCTGCGCGATCATCCCGCCCATCGATCCGCCGACGATGTGGGCGGTGTCGATCCTGAGGTGATCGAGCAGGGCGGCAGCGTCATCGGCGACATCTTCGAGCGTGTAGACCGACGGGCTGCGCAGGCCCACGAACGACCGGGCCATGCGCAGCGGCAGCGGCGTGTCCACCCGCTTGCCCGACAACTTCGTCGACAGACCCACGTCGCGGTTGTCGTACCGGATCACCCGCAAACCCTGGCTGACGAGCTTCTCGCAGAACCCGGTGCGCCACAGCAACATCTGTGCGCCCAGGCCCATGATCAGCAGCACCGCCGGATCGTTCGGATCGCCCATGTCCTCGTAGTAGATGTCGACATCGCCGGGTTCCGCGGACGACTTGGCGAAGCCGGTACGCACTTTCATGTTGGCCACTCAGGCCTCGATCCCACTGTCCGGGTCGATGGCCGAATCCTTGTGCTCACGGCTGATATCCACCATGAAGTTGGCGAAGTACCCGGTGAGCTGGGGGTCGTTCATCATCTCCCACTTGGGCGCCAGCAGCTTCATGTAGCGCTCGACGTAGAGGAACTGCTTGCCGATCAACACGAGTTCGCGCGGGAGTTTGACGTCGTAGGCATCGGCCAGCGCGGAGAGTTGCCGGCCGATTTCGGCGTACGACATATCGCCGAGCGACTTCATCGTCAGGGGGGTAGCGAACTTCTCCAGGTCCTTGGCGGCCTGCGCTTCGGGCTTCACCGTCCCCACCGCCCCCATCAGCACCACGATCTTGCCCGCCGCCGCATGGTCCTTCTTGACCAGCAGGGCATAGACGAGCTCGCGCAACAACCAGCGGGTGCGCGGGTCGATGCGGCCCATGATGCCGAAGTCGAAGAACACGATCTTGCCGTTGTCATCGACATAGAGGTTGCCCGCGTGCAGGTCGCCGTGGAACAGGCCGTGCTTCAGGCCGCCCTCGAACACGCTGAACAACAGGGCCTTGACCAGCTCGGTGCCGTCGAAGCCCTTCTTGCGGATGGCGGCCACATCGTCGATACGCACCCCGGTGACCCGCTCCATCGTCAGCACCCGCTGACTGGTCAGGTCCCAGTACACCTGCGGCACCCGGATGTTCTCGCCGAGCGGGGAGGCATGCATGTGGGAGACCCAGGCGTCCATCGACTGGGCCTCGAGCCGGAAGTCGAGCTCCTCGGCGAGATTGTCGGCGAAGTCGGCCACCACGTCCTGGGCCGACAGCCTCCGGCCCAGCTTGGCGAGCTCGACCAGCTGTGCGCCGCGCTTGAGGATCTGCAGGTCGGCGGCGACGCGGCGACGGATCCCCGGCCGCTGGATCTTGACCACGACCTCCTCGCCGCTGTGCAGCGTGGCGAAGTGCACCTGCGCGATCGAGGCGGAGGCGAACGGCTTCTCGTCGAAGCTCTTGAACAGGTTCGACGGTTCGTCGCCGAGTTCCTCGACGAAGAGCTTGTGGACCTCGTCGGTGTCGGCCGGCGGCACCCGGTCGAGCAGGCTGCGGAATTCGCGGCTCAGCGGCTCACCGAACGCGCCGGGACTGGACGCGATGATCTGGCCGAACTTGACGTAGGTGGGACCCAGATCGGAGAAGGTCTGGGGCACCTGCTTGATGATCTTCTGCTGCAGGGATCCGCGGCCGAACATGTTGGCGGCGACACGGACCCCGGTGCGGGTGATCTGCCATCCGGTGGCGCCGATACGGGCGGCCTCCACGGGCAACGGCACCCGGCTCAACCTGGCGACCTCGCGGTGCTTGGTTTTGGGCGGCGTAGTGCTCATAGCTGCAGTGTCTCAAAGGCCACGGTGCGGCCAAAAACATCTGTGCCGTGCATCACACCGGGGCGAAACTCTCTTCGACCTGTTCGCGGCTCAGAACCGGGTCGCTTCCGGGCACATACGTGGGCTCGGTGTGCGGCACCGTGGTTCCGCCGGCGACGCGTTTCCGCGCCGCCCGAAACTCCAATGTGGGGCCCGCGGCGGTGTGCAGTCCGTTGATGATCGACCACACCATCGCCCGCCGGGCGGCGCGCTCGATCGGGTTCGGATCGGTGTGCCCGATCAGTTGTTTGGCCCACTTGGGCATGGTGTCGCGGATCGCCCAGTCCACCGCGCTCTGCGGCATCGGCAGGTTGGAGCCGGTGGCCATGGCCGCGCCGTGGGTCAGCGCCAGCTTGGGCAGGTAGGACTGCAGGCAGTCCAGCGTCTCGGCCTTGGTGGTCGGCAGGTCGGTGCCGCCCAGCGCATGCCCGACCCGGATGAACTCTCCGTAGTAGCGGTCGAGTTTCTTGCCGCGCAACGGATTCGGGTGGTAGATCTCGTGCGCGGTGGCCAGCCCCCACACCACGGTCGCGTAGTTCCAGCGCAGCCAGTCCGGATCGTCGGCGTCATAGACCGCGCCGTCGGGGCGGGTGCCCTTGATGGTGTGGTGCATGGCGCGGACGGTCTTGGCCACGCGCTCGGCGGTTTCGGTGTTGCCGTAGGCGGTGCCGATGAAGAACGCGATCGAGTGGCCCAGTCGCACCGCCGCGCCCTGCGGATCGATGACGGGGATCGCGGTCCCGTTCTTGTCGCGCTTCACCAGACGCGAGTGGTGCATGCCCATCCAGTAGATCGACGGGTCGAGGCGTTCCATGTAGGCCGCGCACTGCAGACCGAAAATCAGGGCCTCGGTGTGGGAGTGGACGTGCCAGACGGCGCTGCCCGGGCCGAACCATCCCGGGTCGCCGGCCGGACCGGCGAACTCCATGCCACGGAAGTAGTGCTGGCGAATGTCCTTGTCGAATTTCCGCTGCAGCATCTGCTCGAGCACCTGGTGTGGCATGTCCACCGTGGACCCCCTTCTGGTTACGTCTGTAGCCAGAATACATTTTGGGTACGGGCGTGACCAGACTTAGGCTGTGGGAATGTCCAGCCCGACTCGATGGGCCGGTGTGCCGTTGACGGACCGCCGCGCCGAACGCCGCGCGCTGCTGGTCGACGCCGCGTTCCGGCTGTTCGGAGACGGTGGCGAAGCCGCGACGTCGGTGCGTTCGGTCTGCCGCGAGTGCGGCCTGAACACCCGCTACTTCTACGAGAGTTTCGCCGACGTCGACGACCTCCTGGGGGCGGTGTACGACCAGGTGAGCGCGGCGCTGGCCGTCGACGTGGAGGCGGCGATGGCCGGCGCCGACGACTCCCTCCCGGCCCGGACCCGCGCCGGGATCGCCGCGGTGCTGGGTTTCAGCTCGGCCGATCCGCGGCGTGGCCGGGTGCTGTTCACCGACGCCAGGGCCAATCCCGTGCTGGCCGCCCGGCGCGCGGCGACCCAGGACCTGTTGCGCGAGGCCGTGCTGTCCGAAGGCGGCCGGCTCAATCCGGGCTCGGACCCCGTCGCCGCCCAGGTCGGCGCGGCCATGTACACCGGTGCGATGGCCGAGCTCGCCCAGCAGTGGCTGGGCGGGAACCTGGGCGACGATCTTGAGGCCGTGGTGGATTACGCGCTGCGGCTGGTGCTCGGCAGTGGTGCCGCCGGCTAGGCCCCGGCGGGCCGCCAGCGCTTGATCCAATCGGTCTCGGGCCACTGCTCCTCGGCCGCCATCAACTCGTACATCGTTGCGCGGTCGATGGATTCGCGGATGATGTCGGCGTGCCCGGCGTGGCGGCTGAGCTCCTCGATCAGGTGCATGGCCACCCACCGGACCGACCAGTTGTCGACGTCCTGCGGGAACCACGGCACATGGTGGGGGACCGGCACGGGGGTGTCGAGTTCTGTCTTGGCCAGGACCCGCAACGTCTCGGCATTCTGGGCCTTGAGCGCGTCGAGCAGCCCGGCCAGGGTCTCGTCGTCGCGCATGACGTACTGGTCGGCGTAGTCGGCCATCTGCTCTTCCATCGGCCGGGGATCCGGCGGCGGGAACCCAGGCGCATGCGCGGCGCGGTCCGTCCAGCCCTGCTGCATGCCGGTGACATGTTTGATCAGCCCGCCGATCGACAGTGCGCTCACCGACGGGGTGGAGCGGGCCTGCTCGTCGGTCAGGCCGTGGGCCACGGCGAAGAAGGCGTTCTGCTGGAAGGCGACGAACTCGATCAGCGTCTGGCGTTCGTCGGCGGCGGGTGCGGGCATACCGGGCATCGTTCTAGTTCTCCTTGTTGTTGGTGGTGTGTACGTAAAGGTCGCGAATGCAGGCGATCTCGGCGCCGTGGTGGATGACCTCCCGGTTGATGTGCAGGATCAGCACGGCCATCGAATGCTCGGCCCACGGTCCCTCGGCCGGACCGACGGGCTTGGCCAGGTCATTCTCGTCGAGGCTCCGGACCCCGTCGATCCAATTTCGGTAGGCCTCGTCGAGTTGTTTCAGGGCCGTGGCGGCATCGGTGGCGTACGGCCAGGACTCGTAGTCGGCCGGTGGCCCGCCGAAGTGCGAGTGGTTGCGCATCGCGAACACCCCGACGATCACGTGCGCCAGCCGCCACGCGATGGTCGTGAACGGTTCCGGTTGCGGCGGTGGATAACTGAAATCGATGGCGCCGTCGGGATGAACCGTCCAGCAGTCGGGCACGGGCTGCCAGAAGTACTCGGCGTCGGTCAGGCCGTCCAGGCGCGGGCGGAGCTGATGGGTCCAGTGGAAGTCCAGTTGGTCGGCTAGGGCGTTTGTCCACATGGGAATACCGTCTCACGCATATAGGACAGATTCGGTCCTAAAAGTGCGGCAAACTGGTTGCATGGCCGTGAGCAGTGAAACCACCGGCCGCGTGCTGCAACTCCTCGGACTGCTGCAGTCGCGCCGGGTCTGGACGGGTGAAGAGTTGGCCGAACGGCTCGACGTCACCACCCGCAGCGTCCGCCGTGACATCGAGCGGCTGCGTGAGCTCGGCTATCCCGTCCAGGCCAGCAAGGGCCAGGGCGGCGGATACCAGCTCGGAGCCGGTGCCGCGCTGCCGCCGCTGCTGCTCGACCCCGATGAAGCCGTCGCGATGGCCGTCTGCCTGCGGCTGGCCGCCGGCGGAAGCGTCGCCGGCGTCGGCGAGTCCGCTCTGCGGGCGCTGTCCAAACTCGACCAGGTCATGCCCGCGCGGTTGCGTTCACAAGTCTCGGCGGTGCACGACGCCACCGTCACGCTGGCCCCCAACTCGTCGGACGCGCCGGTGGAACCCGACGTGCTGATGACCCTGGCCCGGGCTTGCCGCGACCACGAACACGTCAGCGCCGACTACACCGACATCCGCGGCAACCACACCCAGCGGCGGTTGGAGCCCTATCAGCTGGTGACCACCGGCCGGCGCTGGTACCTGATGGCCTACGACCGCGACCGCGACGACTGGCGCAGTCTGCGGCTCGACCGGATGTCGGCGGTGGCGGCCCGCGGCAGCACCTTCGCGCCGCGAGAGGCACCCGATGCCGCCGAGTACGTGCGTCGCTCGATCAGCTCCTCGCCCTACCGCTACATCGCCCGGGTGCGTTACCACGCGCCGCAAACGGTTGTGGCACAGAAGTTTCCACCGACCTCGGCCACCGTCGAGGCGGACGGCCCCGATGCCTGCATCGTCACCGCCGGCGCCGACGACCCCGAACGCATGGTGCTCTACTTCGCCACCGTGGGTCACGAGTTCGAGGTACTCGAACCACCCGAGGTGGTTGCCGCCGTCGGAGCCGTCGCCGCGCGTCTGCTCGGCAGAGAAATCAGGTGATGCCGAGGCGGTCGATGAGCATCAGGAACGCGGCGGCGAAATCGTTGTCGGCGGTCGCGAGCCGGACCGCATCCCAGTCGACCTGCTCGCGCACCGCCCGGGCGGCCGGCAGCAGTGCGGCGAAGTCGCAGTGGTGTTCGTTGAGCGAGCGCAGCTTCTCCGACACCACCAGCGTCGGCGGTAGCACCGGCATCCGGATCGCCAGCACATCGTGCACCTCGGCCGATCCCAGCATGGCCGCGCCCACCGACACCCCGTTGAGCTGGTAGAGCACGTCCACCAGGACACCCTCGTCGGGATAGGCCTTGAACAACCAGTCCTCGGGAACGTGCACGATCTGAAAACCGGCCTTTCGCAACGTCACCTCGGCGGCCTCGGCGTCAGCCTCGGCGACCACGAAATCGACGTCGTGGACGGGTTCGGGCGCGCCGTAGACCCACAGCGCATAACTGCCGGCCAGCGCGAACTGCGGCCCGTACACCTTGAACGCCGATGCGGCGCGCTTCAGCCCGTCACGCAGATCGTCGTTGCGGTCGAGCATGTGCCATCCCGGTTCTCGGGCGTCGATGATGGAGCCGACGCGGTAGTGGGTACTGAGTACCCATGCGGCTGGCCACTTTCAACATCCTGCACGGACGCAGTGTCCACCACGGCGACGTCGACCTGGGCAGACTCGCGGAGGCGGTGTCCGAACTCGACGCCGACATCCTCGCGCTGCAGGAAGTCGACCTCGATCAGCCCCGCTCGGGCAAGGCCGACCTGACCGCCGTGGCCGCCCGCGCGATGAACGCCGTGCACCACCGGTTCGTCGCCGCGATCTCCGGAACACCCGGTGCCACCTGGATGGCCGCGACCGGGCGAGAACAACCCGGAACGGCCGCCTATGGCATCGCCCTGCTCACCCGCTACCCGGTCGAGAACTGGCAGGTGCTGCGGCTTCCGCGGATACCGTTCCGGTTCCCGATGTACGTGTCGGGGATCCGCCGATTCCGGATCGTGCACGAGGAGCCCCGGGCGGCGATGGTGGCCCGCGTCGACACCCCGCTCGGCCCGATCACGGTGGCCAACACCCATCTGACGTTCGTGCCCGGGTGGAACCGGCTGCAACTGCGGCATCTGGTGCGGGATCTGAGTGCGTTCCCGGGACCGCGGCTGCTCATGGGAGATCTGAACTCCGGCGCGCCCGAGCACTGGCGCCCGCTCGGGGCCGCGCCGACGTTTCCTGCGCATGAGCCGACGACGCAACTCGACCACATCCTCACCGACGATCCCGCGCTGACCGTCAGCGCATGCGACGCACCGCACCTGCCGATTTCGGATCACCGGGCGCTCGTCGTCGACATTTCGACGCCTTGAAGTCGTAGGGTTTTCCAGATGCACGTCACGTCAGTGGAGACGACGGAGCTGTTTGCCGGGCCGGAGGAGGCCCCTCGGCAGCTGGTTCGGGTGCGATACGAGGACTGCGCCTCGCCAACACCCGTTCGGGTCAGCGGGGACGGGCTCTGCGGTGAGGCCATCGCCCCGGTCGGCGGCGGCACCGTCGAGGTGCCCGTCGACGTCGAGGCGGGTGTGCCCGGCGAGATCCGGCGCGCACGGGCGGGCTCGACCGACTTCGAGTTCACCGTCGCCGAGCCGGGCTGGACCATGTACATGATCAGCCACTTCCACTACGACCCCGTGTGGTGGAACACCCAGGCCGCCTACACCAGCGTGTGGACCGAGGATCCGCCCGGCCAGTGCCGCCAGACCAACGGATTCGATCTGGTACACGCGCACCTGGAAATGGCGCGTCGCGAACCGGAATACAAGTTCGTGCTGGCCGAGGTGGACTATCTCAAGCCCTACTGGGACGCTCGTCCCGAAGACCGGGCCGACCTGCGCCGGTTCATCGCCGAGGGCCGCGTCGAGATCATGGGCGGCACCTACAACGAGCCCAACACCAACCTCACCAGCCCGGAGACCGCGATCCGGAACTTCGTGTCGGGCATGGGTTTCCAGCGTGACGTGCTGGGCGCCGACCCGGCCACCGCCTGGCAGCTCGACGTGTTCGGGCACGACCCGCAGTTCCCCGGGATGGCGGCCGACGTCGGCCTGACCTCCAGTTCGTGGGCGCGCGGACCGCATCACCAGTGGGGGCCCATGCAGAACGACGGCGACCCCGAGCGCATGCAGTTCGCCAGCGAGTTCGAGTGGATCGCGCCGTCTGGCCGGGGACTGCTCACCCACTACATGCCCGCCCACTATTCGGCCGGCTGGTGGATGGACTCGTCGGCCTCCCTGGCCGAAGCGGAAGAATCCACCTACACGCTGTTCACCAAGCTGAAGCGAGTCGCGTTGACCCGCAACGTGCTTCTGCCGGTCGGCACCGACTACACCCCGCCCAACAAATGGGTCACCCAGATCCACCGCGACTGGAACTCGCGCTACGTCTGGCCGAAGTTCGTGTGCGCGCTACCGTCCGAGTTCTTCAGCGCGGTGCGGGCCGAGGTCGACGAGCGCGGGATCACGCCGTCCCCGCAGACCCGCGACATGAACCCGATCTACACCGGCAAGGACGTCTCCTACATCGACACCAAACAGGCCAACCGGGCCGCCGAGGACGCGGTGCTCGACGCCGAGCGGTTCGCGGTGTTCGCCGGGCTGCTCGGCGGCGCGGACTACCCGCAGGCCGCGATGGCCAAGGCCTGGGTGCAGCTGGCCTACGGAGCGCACCACGACGCCATCACCGGCTCGGAATCCGACCAGGTCTACCTGGACCTGCTGACCGGCTGGCGCGACGCCTGGGAACTGGGCGTCACCGCCCGCGACAATGCGTTGGGCTTGTTGTCCGAGGCGGTCGACGGATCAGTAGTGGTGTGGAACGCCGTGGCGCACAACCGGACCGACATCGTCACCGTGCACCTGGACGAACCCTTCCCGGGTGCGTTGGTCGACAGCGACGGCAACGAGGTGCCGGTGCTCGTCGAGCACGACGGGGCCACGGTGAGCTGGCTGGCCCGCGACGTGCCGTCGCTGGGCTGGCGGTCCTACCAGTTCGTCTCCGGGACGGCGCCGGGCTGGGAACCGCTGGCCGGGGACGAGATTGCCAACGGCCGGTACCGGCTGCGCGTCGACGCGGCCCGCGGCGGCGGGGTGTGCTCGCTGGCGGACGACGGACGGGAGCTCATCGCCGACGGCGGCGTCGGCAACGAACTGGCCGTCTACGAGGAGTATCCGGCCCACCCCGAGGCCGGCGAAGGTCCCTGGCACCTGCTGCCCAGGGGGCCGGTGGTGTGCTCCTCGGCCGGCCCCGCCGAGAACGTGCAGTGCTACCAGAGCCCGCTGGGGCAACGGGTGATCGTGCGGGGACGCATCGGAGATCTGCTGCGCTACACCCAGATCATCACGCTGTGGTCCGGCGTGGACCGCGTCGACTGCCGCACCGTCATCGACGAATTCGTCGGGTCGGACCGCCTGGTGCGGCTGCGCTGGCCCTGTCCGGTGCCCGGTGCGTTGCCCGTCAGCGAGGTCGGCGACGCGGTGATCGGCCGTGGATTCGGGCTGCTGCACGACGGTTCGTCAGCTCAGGCGGTAGATGCCGCGCAACACCCGTGGACGCTGGACAACCCGGCCTACGGCTGGTTCGGGCTGTCCTCGGCGGTGACGGTGCGCATCGGCTCCGCGGTGCGGGCGGTCTCGGTGGCCGAGGTCGTCGCCCCCGACGGCGCGAACCCCCGCGAGCTGATGGTGGCCCTGGTCCGGGCCGGCGTCACCGCCACCTGCAGCGCCGCCGACAAGCCCCGCTACGGCGATCTCAGCGTGGACTCCAACCTGCCCGACACCCGCTTCGCCCTGGGCGGCCCAGATGAAAATCCCTTCACCGCAGCAGTTCTCGCCGAGGCTGACATCGCCTACACCGACGAACTCAAACGCCAGATCGACGCCACCGGATCGGCCCGGGTATGGGTGCCCGCGGCCGCACCGCTGACCGAACACTGGGTGCCCGGTGCCGATCTGCGCGGCGTGCGGACCCTGCCGGTGCTGATCCTGGCCGGCGACTTCGACGACGTGGTCGACGATCTCGGCGACGCCGAAATCGTCGTCACCCAACACGCCCCCGCAGCGGCCGAGCCGTTCGAGGCCCGCACGGTCGCCCTGCTCAACCGTGGTGTGCCCAGTTTCGCCGTCGACCCGGACGGCACCCTGCACACGTCGCTGATGCGGTCCTGCACCGGCTGGCCGTCGGGCACCTGGATCGACCCGCCACGGCGCACCGCGCCGGACGGATCCAACTTCCAATTGCAGCATTGGACACACACTTTCGACTACGCACTGGTGACCGGCGCCGGTGACTGGCGCGCCGTGGGGGTCGCACCGAGCGCCGCCGAATTCAACCGGCCGCTGCTGCCGGTGGTCGTCGACTCAGACTCCGCCGGCGGGCTGCCGGCCTGGGGTTCGCTGCTGGAGATCGAGCCGGCCGGCGCCGTACAACTCGGCGCACTCAAGGCCGCAGGCAATCCGCTGGCGTCGGGCAGTGTACGCACCACCGATCCGGCCGCCGGGGTCACCGCGCGGCTTGTCGAGATCACCGGCAGCGCGGCCGAAGTCACCATCCGCTCCGGGCTGCGCGCGGTCTCGGCCGCCGCGAGCCTGAACCTGCTGGAGGAACCAAAACTGGAGCAGCCCTCGGAACTGAGGCTGCACGGCTACCAGATCGCCACTGTGTCCACCCAGCTCAACCTTCCCAAGATGCTGCGCGCCGAACATCAGCGGTTGGCGCCCGAGGCCGAGGCGGCACAGCCGCTCTACGCCCGGTACTGGTTGCACAATCGCGGCCCCGCGCCGTTGGGTGGCCTGCCCGCTGTCGCGTATCTGCACCCGGAAAGCATTGCCGGGCAACCTGGTACCGAGGTGATCGTGCGGCTGACCGCGGCCAGCGACTGCACCGACGACGCCCTGCACGGGCGGGTCAGGCTGTACGGACCGCCCGGATGGGAGGTACAGCCCGCGGAGCTGCCCTATGTGCTGCCGCCCGGCGAGCATCTGGAAACCGATGTGGTGCTGAGCATCCCGGCCGGAGCCGAGCCCGGGCTGTACCCGTTGCGCGCCGAACTCGCGGTGACCGGAGGTGGGTCGGCGCTGCCGCCGTCGTGGCGCCAGGTGGTCGAGGACGTCTGCGTGGTCACGATCGGTGAACCCGCGGCACACGTGCTCAAGCTGGTCTCCGAGCCGGAGGCCGTCGACGTCAAGGCCGGTGAGACCGCGCGACTGTCGATGACGATCGGCACCGACGCACGGACCGACCTGGCCGCCGAGGCGCACCTGATCAGCCCATGGGGAACCTGGGGCTGGATGGGGCCGGGCGCGGCCGGTGTCGAGCTGCCCGCGGGCGGCACCGCCGAGATCGGGTTCGACGTCGCACCACCGTCGTGGGTCGAGCCTGGGCAATGGTGGGCATTGATCCGGGTGGGTTGTGCCGGGCGGTTGATCTACTCACCCGCGGTGAAGGTGACGGTC
The DNA here is from genome assembly GCF_001245615.1 of Mycolicibacterium neworleansense. Lineage (NCBI taxonomy): Bacteria > Bacillati > Actinomycetota > Actinomycetes > Mycobacteriales > Mycobacteriaceae > Mycobacterium > Mycolicibacterium neworleansense. Next base: position 3,161,734 of record NZ_CWKH01000001.1, on the reverse strand, counting down.
CGATGAAGATCGCCGCACAGGTGGCCGGAAAACCGGTGTCGGTCAAGCAGATCGACGAGCGAGAGGCAGCACTGCGGGCGGGCAACCGGGCCTCGGCCCTGCCGCGCCCCGGAACCAGCGAAGGGCGGCAGCTGCGTCGGTGGCTCACTCAACTGGTGGTGGCCGAACGGGTGATCGATGACGAGGCGGCCGCGCATGGACTGTCCGAGCGGGGTGTGCCCACCCTCGATGAGGTGCTGCCCGATACCGCGGCCCGGCTGGACATCGGCAGTGTGGCCGCCGCCGTGCTGGGCACGCCGCGGGCCCGTGCGGTTTTCGCCGATGTCACTGCGGCGGTGGATGTTTCGGATGCCGAGGTGGCCGCCTATCACACACGTAATCCGCTGCGCTTCGCCGACGCACAGCCCGGGCCACACGGATGGCGTACCCGTCCGGTGGCGCCGTCCCTCGACCAGGTGCACGACCGGATCGTCGCCCATCTGCGCGCGGCGGCCCGCAGGCAGGCGTTCCGGCAGTGGCTCGATGCGCGGTGCGCGGCCCTGGTGGAACTCGCGCCCGGATATGAACATCCCGGCGATCCCCGTCAGCCGGACAACACGCACAAGCACTAGGAGCGCCGACGTGACCCTGACCCTGGCGCTCGACATCGGCGGCACCAAGATCGCCGTCGGCCTCGTCGATCCCGACGGAGCGCTGGTCCACCGCGCCCAGCTGCCGACCCCGGACGGTGATGCCGAGACGGTGTGGGCTGTCGTCGAGAAGCTGCTGGGCGACACCATGCAGACCGCGGACGGGGCCGCGACCGGTGTCGGCGTGGCCTCGGCCGGGCCGATCGACCTGCCGAACGGTACCGTCAGCCCGATCAACATCACTGAGTGGCAACACTTTCCGATCGTCGACCGGGTAGCCGGCGCCACTGGATTGCCGGTGCGGCTCGGCGGCGACGGGCTCTGTATGGCGCTGGGCGAGCAGTGGTGTGGTGCGGGCCGGGGGGCGCAGTTCCTGCTCGGCATGGTGGTGTCGACCGGCATCGGTGGCGGCCTGGTGCTCGACGGCGCACCGTACGACGGGCGCACCGGCAACGCCGGGCACGTCGGCCACGTCATCGTCGCCCCCGACGGCGGCGACCTGTGTACCTGCGGCGGGCACGGCTGCGTCGAGACCATCGCGTCGGGACCGAGCATGGTGCGATGGGCCCGGCGCCAGGGATGGGACGGTACCGACGCCAAGGCGCTGGGCGACGCGGCCAATCATGGAGAAGAGTTGGCGCTCAACGCCTTCGGCCGTGGCGCCCGCGCGGTGGCGGCGATGATCGCCTCGGTGGCCGCGGTCTGCGACCTGGACCTCGTGGTGATCGGCGGGGGAGTGGCCAAATCCGGGGCATTGCTGTTCGACCCGCTGCGCGCGGCGCTGTCGGACTACGCCGGGCTGGAGTTCCTGCGCGGGCTGCGGGTGGTGCCGGCCGAGCTCGGCGGGGACGCCGGCCTGGTCGGTGCGGCGGCCCTGGCCCGCAGCTGAGTGCGCTGAATCTCCATGTGGGTGCGGCCCCAGTCGCACAAGGCGTGCAGCACCGGCTCCAGGGTCTTGCCGTAGTCGGAGATCGAATAGTGCACGCACGGCGGCACCGTGCCCGCGTCGTGGCGCTCGATGATCCCCGCGTCGACCAGGTCGTGCAGGTGCCGGATGAGCATGCGCTCGGTGATGTCGGGGATGCTGCGGCGCAGTTCGGCGGTGCGCATCGGCCCGTCGGCCAACCGCCACAGAATCGTGCCCTTCCAGCGCCCGTCGATGACCGACAGCGTCGCGTCGATCGGGCACTCGCCGACCTCTTTCTTCGAAACCGCCATGCCGACCTCCCCGTACTGACTAATTTGTCAGTACCTTGTTTTTTGGCAGCGTACTGACCAGGCTCGATGGTGTGAAGGAAGTCGTCGAGATTCTCGCCGTGATCGTTACCGGACCGCTGCTGGGCGTCGAGTTCGGCGTCGCCGCGTTCACCAATCCGATCCTGCAGCGACTGCCCGAGGCCGCCTACCGGCAGGCGCGTGGCACCGGCAGCCGGATCCTCGGGACGGTGATGCCGTTCTGGTACCTGGCGGCCATCGCGTTGCTGCTCGGTGCCACCGTGTTCGGCCCCGGGCCATTGCCCGTCACGGCAGTCGTGCTGATGGGGCTGGTCATGCTGTTGTCCGTGACCACGCTGGTGCCGATCAACAACCGCGTCGCAGCGGGATTCGGTGATGGTGACGGCGACCCCGATCAGTTCCACGAGCTGACCCGGCGCTGGGATCGTCTGCACTGGTTGCGCGTGGGGCTGCTCGCGGCGGCGTTCGTGTTGGCGGTGCTGGCCGGCGCCCGCTGAGGCGCTCGGCTTGCTCGTTTTGGCTGATTGGTCGGTGTTCGGCTACTCTGGTCGGGTTCCACCGAAGACCGTCGGTCACCGAGCAATCGGTTGAAGGTCCGGGAAATGTCCCGGCGGCCCACGCAGGAGGACGAGGCTAGACCAGTTTCATGCTGGATATCTCTGCGCCCCGACCTGTCTGCGTCGGGGCGTTCGTCATTTCACGGCCCCAAAGTTGGTGGAGCGCCCGATACCCACCACAAGGAGGCATGCATGGCCAAGGCTGACAAGGCCACGGCGGTTGCCGACATTGCTGAGCAGTTCAAGGCGTCGACGGCCACCGTCGTCACCGAGTACCGCGGGCTGACTGTGGCGAACCTGGCTGAGCTGCGTCGTTCCCTCGGCGACTCCGCCTCGTACACCGTCGCCAAGAACACTCTGGTGAAGCGCGCCGCGTCCGAAGCCGGCATTGAAGGCCTCGACGAGCTGTTCGCCGGTCCCACGGCGATCGCGTTCGTCAAGGGCGAGCCGGTTGACGCCGCCAAGGCGATCAAGAAGTTCGCCAAGGACAACAAGGCGCTCATCATCAAGGGCGGCTACATGGACGGCAAGGCGCTGTCCGTGGCCGAGGTCGAGAAGATCGCCGACCTCGAGTCGCGCGAGGTTCTGCTCGCCAAGCTGGCAGGTGCCATGAAGGGCAACCTGTCCAAGGCCGCCGGCCTGTTCAACGCACCCGCTTCTCAGGTTGCCCGCCTCGCCGCGGCGCTGCAGGAGAAGAAGGCTGCCAGCGACGCTGCCTAGTAGCTGCTTAACCGCAACCGCACAAACCCCCCAACATCTGTAAGAAAAATCAGGAAGGACCATAAACATGGCCAAGCTGTCCACCGACGAACTGCTCGACGCTTTCAAGGAAATGACCCTGCTGGAGCTCTCTGAGTTCGTGAAGCAGTTCGAAGAGGTCTTCGAGGTCACCGCCGCCGCTCCGGTCGCCGTCGCGGCCGCCCCCGCCGCCGGTGGCGCTGCCGCCGAGGCCGGCGAGGAGCAGTCGGAGTTCGACGTCATCCTCGAGGGTGCCGGCGACAAGAAGATCGGCGTGATCAAGGTTGTCCGCGAGATCGTCTCGGGCCTGGGCCTGAAGGAAGCCAAGGATCTGGTTGACGGCGCTCCCAAGCCGCTGCTGGAGAAGGTCTCCAAGGAGGCCGCCGAGGACGCCAAGGGCAAGCTCGAGGCTGCCGGCGCCAGCGTCACCGTCAAGTAGTCCAGAACTGGACCGCAAGAACCCCCGAATCCCCACGGATTCGGGGGTTCTTTGCTTGTATGGGCGGGATTGGTCTGATCGGGGCCCGGGTACTCCCGAATATTGGGAGACATCCATGTGTGGGCGGTGTCCCGTGCGCTATGGTGACTCAAGCCACAGGCCGCAGCAGGTGGCGGGGTGAGCCGTAGGCGGAAGGATCTTTATGGGCGTCCAGATCGATGTGACGGGGCTGAGCAAATCTTTCGGATCGTCAAAGATTTGGGAAGACGTCACGATGTCGATTCCCGCTGGCGAGGTCAGCGTGCTGCTGGGCCCGTCAGGTACCGGTAAATCCGTCTTCCTGAAGTCGCTGATCGGCCTGCTGCGCCCGGAGCGCGGCTCGATCGTCATCGACGGCACCAACATCCTGGAGTGCTCGGCCAAGGAGCTCTACGAGATCCGGACCCTCTTCGGTGTGCTGTTCCAGGACGGCGCGCTGTTCGGCTCGATGAACATCTATGACAACACCGCCTTCCCGTTGCGCGAGCACACGAAGAAGAGCGAGAGCGAAATCCGCAACATCGTCATGGAGAAGCTCGACCTGGTCGGTATGCCCAATGACGGCCACAAGTTCCCGGGCGAGATCTCCGGCGGTATGCGCAAGCGCGCCGGCCTGGCCCGCGCCCTCGTGCTCGACCCGCAGATCATCCTCTGCGACGAGCCGGACTCCGGTCTGGACCCGGTCCGTACCGCCTATCTGTCGCAGCTGCTGATCGACATCAACGCGCAGATCGACGCGACGGTGCTGATCGTGACGCACAACATCAACATCGCCCGGACCGTGCCCGACAACATCGGCATGCTGTTCCGCAAGCAGCTGGTCATGTTCGGCCCCCGCGAGGTGCTGCTGACCAGCGAGGAGCCCGTCGTCAAGCAGTTCCTCAACGGTCGTCGTATCGGTCCGATCGGTATGTCCGAGGAGAAGGACGAGGCAACCGCGGCCGCCGAGCAGGCCATGCTGGATGCCGGTCAGCACGACGGCGGTGTCGAGGAGATCGAGGGCGTGCCCCCGCAGCTCACCGCGACCCCGGGTATGCCCGAGCGTCAGGGCGTCCTGCGGCGCCAGGCCCGGGTGCGCGAGATCCTGCACACCCTGCCGCCCGCCGCGCAGGCCGCCATCCTCGACGACCTGGAGGGCACGCACAAATTGCCGGTGCACCAGTTCGGCGACGAGCCCACCACGCGCCACCACCGCCAGGTCGAGGACGACGCCCCGACCGGCGCCATCGAGGTGCCGCACCAGAGCTGAGCCAGAACAAGTCAGGCCGGGCCCGAGGGCCCGGCCTGACTTGTTTTCGCAGACCGTAGGAGCGGTCGCCATGGCCCCCACGGTCGCGGTTCTCGTCATCGCTGACCTGCCTTCGACGTATCTCCTTGTGGTGCTGGCGATCTCATTGATCTTCGGGCCGGCATCCTCCGCACTGTTAGCCGTCGCCCTGCTGTTCCTGGCGATGCCCCACAGCTGGGCACACCCCACCGCATCGGGTGGCGCTCACCAGGGTGTTTGCCGAAGCTGCACTGTCGGGGAGAGCTCGCCGGGCCAAACCGCGCGTCACCTCTTGACGGACGGCCATGGACAGGCCAATCTGTTGGGCAGCATGTGTGAAGGGTTGAGGGACGCCAGCCAGCGCCGGGTGACCCGATTCATGCGGCGGTCGTGTGGTGGTCGAGGAATGCTCGTTGAATAAGTGGCGGTCTTGCGCTATTGTTGGACGTTGCGCTGGCTGCACCCTGCCCACCCTCACCTGATCTGCACATAATGTTCTAGCCTGAGCGTTGCTCAGCATCTAGTCCTGTGCCGTGCGTATGGGGTCCTGGACAGGTCAAAGCCAGCCGAACCGACGCAGAAAAAGCGACGATCGGGCCGGCACTCGGATCTCTTCGAAGGCCTTCCGCGCAGTCGCATGAGGTGCTGGAAGGATGCATCTTGGCAGTCTCTAGCCAGAGCAAGTCAGCGAACGCTATCACCAATAACTCCGTCCCAGGAGCACCGAACCGAGTTTCATTTGCCAAGCTCCGCGAGCCGCTTGAGGTTCCGGGGCTACTGGACGTTCAGACCGATTCCTTCGACTGGCTCGTCGGAGCGGACGGCTGGCGCCAGAAGGCTGTCGATCGCGGCGAGACCGACCCCAAGGGCGGCCTCGAAGAGGTGCTCGAAGAGCTCTCGCCGATCGAGGATTTCTCGGGCTCGATGTCGCTGAGCTTCTCCGATCCGCGCTTCGACGAAGTCAAGGCGCCGGTCGACGAGTGCAAAGACAAGGACATGACGTACGCGGCTCCGCTGTTCGTCACGGCCGAGTTCATCAACAACAACACCGGTGAGATCAAGAGCCAGACGGTCTTCATGGGTGACTTCCCGATGATGACCGAGAAGGGCACCTTCATCATCAACGGCACCGAGCGTGTCGTGGTGAGCCAGCTCGTGCGCTCTCCCGGTGTGTACTTCGACGAGAGCATCGACAAGTCCACCGAGAAGACGCTGCACAGCGTCAAGGTGATCCCCGGCCGCGGTGCGTGGCTGGAGTTCGACGTCGACAAGCGCGACACCGTCGGTGTGCGTATCGACCGCAAGCGTCGTCAGCCGGTCACCGTGCTGCTCAAGGCGCTGGGCTGGACCAACGAGCAGATCACCGAGCGCTTCGGCTTCTCCGAGATCATGATGGGCACCCTCGAGAAGGACAGCACCGCTGGTCCCGACGAGGCGCTGCTGGACATCTACCGGAAGCTGCGTCCGGGCGAGCCGCCGACCAAGGAGTCCGCGCAGACCCTGCTGGAGAACCTGTTCTTCAAGGAGAAGCGCTACGACCTGGCCCGCGTCGGCCGCTACAAGGTCAACAAGAAGCTGGGGCTGAACGCCGGCCAGCCGATCACGTCGTCGACTCTGACCGAGGAAGACGTCGTCGCCACCATCGAGTACCTGGTGCGCCTGCACGAGGGCCAGACCACGATGACCGTCCCCGGCGGCGTCGAGGTCCCGGTCGAGGTGGACGACATCGACCACTTCGGCAACCGTCGTCTGCGCACCGTGGGTGAGCTGATCCAGAACCAGATCCGGGTCGGCCTGTCCCGCATGGAGCGCGTCGTGCGTGAGCGCATGACCACCCAGGACGTCGAGGCGATCACGCCGCAGACCCTGATCAACATCCGTCCCGTCGTGGCGGCGATCAAGGAGTTCTTCGGCACCAGCCAGCTGTCGCAGTTCATGGACCAGAACAACCCGCTGTCGGGTCTGACCCACAAGCGTCGTCTGTCGGCGCTGGGCCCCGGCGGTCTGTCCCGTGAGCGCGCCGGCCTTGAGGTCCGCGACGTGCACTCGTCGCACTACGGCCGCATGTGCCCGATCGAGACCCCTGAGGGTCCGAACATCGGTCTGATCGGCTCGTTGTCGGTGTACGCCCGGGTCAACCCGTTCGGCTTCATCGAGACGCCGTACCGCAAGGTCGTCGACGGTGTGGTCTCCGACCAGATCGACTACCTGACCGCCGACGAGGAGGACCGCCACGTCGTGGCGCAGGCCAACTCGCCGATCGACGCCGACGGTCGCTTCACCGAAGACCGCGTCATGGTGCGTCGTAAGGGTGGCGAGGTCGAGAACGTGGCCCCGTCGGACGTCGACTACATGGACGTCTCGCCGCGCCAGATGGTTTCTGTCGCGACCGCGATGATCCCGTTCCTCGAGCACGACGACGCCAACCGTGCCCTGATGGGTGCCAACATGCAGCGCCAGGCGGTTCCGCTGGTGCGCAGCGAGGCCCCGCTGGTCGGCACCGGTATGGAGCTGCGTGCCGCGATCGACGCGGGCGATGTCATCGTCTCGGAGAAGGCGGGTGTCGTCGAGGAGGTCTCGGCCGACTACATCACCGTGATGGCCGACGACGGCAGCCGGCACACCTACCGGATGCGCAAGTTCGCGCGTTCGAACCACGGCACCTGTGCCAACCAGCGTCCGATCGTGGACGCCGGGCAGCGTGTCGAGGCCGGCCAGGTTGTCGCCGACGGTCCCTGCACCGAGAACGGTGAGATGGCCCTGGGCAAGAACCTGCTCGTGGCGATCATGCCGTGGGAAGGTCACAACTACGAGGACGCGATCATCCTGTCCAACCGCCTGGTTGAAGAGGACGTGCTCACCTCGATTCACATCGAAGAGCACGAGATCGATGCCCGCGACACCAAGCTGGGCGCCGAGGAGATCACCCGGGACATCCCGAACGTCTCCGATGAGGTGCTGGCCGATCTCGACGAGCGCGGCATCGTCCGCATCGGCGCCGAGGTCCGCGACGGCGACATCCTGGTCGGCAAGGTCACCCCGAAGGGTGAGACCGAGCTGACCCCCGAAGAGCGCCTGCTGCGCGCCATCTTCGGTGAGAAGGCCCGCGAGGTTCGCGACACGTCGCTGAAGGTGCCTCACGGTGAGTCCGGCAAGGTCATCGGCATCCGCGTGTTCAGCCGCGAGGACGACGACGAGCTGCCCGCCGGTGTCAACGAGCTGGTCCGCGTGTACGTGGCCCAGAAGCGCAAGATCTCCGACGGCGACAAGCTCGCCGGACGCCACGGCAACAAGGGCGTCATCGGCAAGATCCTGCCGGTCGAGGACATGCCGTTCCTGCCCGATGGCACCCCGGTGGACATCATCCTGAACACCCACGGTGTGCCGCGTCGTATGAACATCGGCCAGATCCTGGAAACCCACCTCGGGTGGGTGGCCAAGGCCGGCTGGAACATCGACGTCGCCGCTGGAACGCCGGAATGGGCGAGCAGGCTGCCTGAGCAGCTGTACTCGGCCCCGGTCGACAGCATCGTCAGCACCCCGGTGTTCGACGGCGCCCGCGAAGAGGAGCTGGCCGGTCTGCTCGGCTCGACGCTGCCCAACCGTGACGGCGACGTCATGGTGAATGCCGACGGCAAGGCGACGTTGTTCGACGGCCGCAGTGGCGAACCGTTCCCGTACCCGGTGACGGTCGGCTACATGTACATCCTCAAGCTGCACCACCTGGTGGACGACAAGATCCACGCCCGCTCCACCGGTCCGTACTCGATGATCACCCAGCAGCCGCTCGGTGGTAAGGCGCAGTTCGGTGGTCAGCGGTTCGGTGAGATGGAATGTTGGGCCATGCAGGCGTACGGCGCTGCCTACACGCTGCAGGAGCTGCTGACCATCAAGTCCGACGACACGGTCGGCCGCGTGAAGGTCTACGAGGCCATCGTCAAGGGCGAGAACATCCCTGAACCCGGTATCCCCGAGTCGTTCAAGGTGCTTCTCAAGGAGCTGCAGTCGCTGTGCCTCAACGTCGAGGTGCTCTCCAGCGACGGCGCGGCGATCGAAATGCGTGACGGTGACGACGAGGACCTGGAGCGTGCCGCTGCCAACCTCGGTATCAACCTGTCGCGCAACGAGTCCGCCTCTGTTGAAGATCTTGCGTAGATCTCGTCCGAAAATTTCTAGTCCCGAAAGGGGAAAGGGAGTTACGTGCTAGACGTCAACTTCTTCGATGAACTCCGCATCGGCCTCGCCACCGCGGACGACATCCGTAACTGGTCCTTCGGCGAGGTCAAGAAGCCGGAGACCATCAACTACCGCACGCTCAAGCCTGAGAAGGACGGCCTGTTCTGCGAGAAGATCTTCGGACCGACTCGCGACTGGGAGTGCTACTGCGGTAAGTACAAGCGCGTCCGGTTCAAGGGCATCATCTGTGAGCGCTGTGGCGTCGAGGTCACTCGCGCCAAGGTGCGCCGTGAGCGGATGGGCCACATCGAGCTGGCCGCACCCGTCACGCACATCTGGTACTTCAAGGGTGTGCCGTCGCGGTTGGGCTACCTGCTCGACCTGGCCCCGAAGGATCTGGAAAAGATCATCTACTTCGCGGCCTACGTGATCACCTCGGTCGATGACGAGATGCGCCACAACGAGCTGTCCACGCTCGAGGCCGAGATGGCCGTCGAGCGCAAGGCCGTCGAGGATCAGCGCGACTCCGACCTGGAGGCCCGGGCCCAGAAGCTCGAGGCCGACCTGGCCGAGCTCGAAGCCGAGGGTGCCAAGTCCGACGTGCGCCGCAAGGTGCGTGACGGCGGCGAGCGTGAGATGCGTCAGCTCCGCGACCGGGCCCAGCGTGAGCTGGACCGGCTCGACGAGATCTGGACCACCTTCACCAAGCTGGCCCCCAAGCAGCTCATCGTCGATGAGGTGCTGTACCGCGAGCTGCAGGACCGCTACGGCGAGTACTTCACCGGTGCCATGGGCGCGGAGTCGATCAAGAAGCTCATCGAGAACTTCGACATCGAGGCCGAGGCCGAGAACCTGCGTGAGACCATCCGCAGCGGCAAGGGGCAGAAGAAGCTGCGCGCCCTCAAGCGCCTGAAGGTCGTCGCGGCCTTCCAGCAGTCGGGTAACTCCCCGCTGGGCATGGTGCTCGACGCCGTCCCGGTGATCCCGCCGGAGCTGCGTCCGATGGTTCAGCTCGACGGTGGCCGTTTCGCCACGTCCGACCTGAACGACCTGTACCGCCGCGTCATCAACCGCAACAACCGGCTCAAGCGACTGATCGACCTCGGCGCGCCCGAGATCATCGTCAACAACGAGAAGCGCATGCTTCAGGAGTCGGTGGACGCGCTGTTCGACAACGGCCGTCGTGGTCGTCCGGTCACCGGGCCGGGCAACCGTCCGCTCAAGTCGCTGTCCGATCTGCTCAAGGGCAAGCAGGGCCGCTTCCGTCAGAACCTGCTGGGTAAGCGCGTCGACTACTCGGGCCGTTCGGTCATCGTGGTCGGCCCGCAGCTCAAGCTGCACCAGTGTGGTCTGCCGAAGCTGATGGCTCTGGAGCTGTTCAAGCCGTTCGTGATGAAGCGTCTGGTCGACCTGAACCACGCGCAGAACATCAAGAGCGCCAAGCGCATGGTGGAGCGTCAGCGTCCCCAGGTGTGGGATGTCCTCGAAGAGGTCATCGCCGAGCACCCGGTGCTGCTGAACCGTGCACCTACGCTGCACCGCCTGGGTATCCAGGCCTTCGAGCCGCAGCTGGTGGAAGGCAAGGCCATCCAGCTGCACCCGCTGGTGTGTGAGGCGTTCAACGCCGACTTCGACGGTGACCAGATGGCCGTGCACCTGCCATTGAGCGCCGAGGCGCAAGCTGAAGCCAGAATCCTGATGCTGTCCTCGAACAACATCCTGTCGCCCGCGTCGGGTAAGCCGCTGGCCATGCCGCGTCTGGACATGGTGACCGGTCTGTACTTCCTGACCACTCTCGTCGAGGGTGACAAGGGCGAGTACGTGCCGGCCGGCAAGGATTCGCCGGAGCAGGGTGTGTACAGCAGCCCGGCCGAGGCCATCATGGCGCTCGACCGCGGTGCGCTGTCGGTGCGCGCCAAGATCAAGGTGCGGCTGACCGATGCCCGTCCGCCGGCCAACATCGAGGCCGAACTGTTCGAGAACGGCTGGAAGCCGGGCGACGCCTGGACCGCGGAGACCACGCTGGGCCGGGTGCTCTTCAACGAGCTGCTGCCCAAGGGCTACCCGTTCGTCAACGAGCAGATGCACAAGAAGGTCCAGGCCCGGATCATCAACGATCTGGCCGAGCGCTTCCCGATGATCGTGGTGGCGCAGACCGTCGACAAGCTCAAGGACGCCGGTTTCCACTGGGCCACCCGTTCGGGTGTCACGGTCTCGATGGCCGACGTTCTGGTGCCGCCGCAGAAGCAGGAGATCCTGGAGCGGCACGAGGCCGAGGCCGAGGCGATCGAGCGCAAGTACCAGCGCGGCGCGCTGAACCACAACGAGCGCAACGAGTCCCTGGTCAAGATCTGGCAGGACGCCACCGAAGAGGTGGGTAAGGCGCTGGAGGAGTACTACCCGGCCGACAACCCGATCATCACGATCGTGAAGTCCGGCGCCACGGGTAACCTCACCCAGACCCGCACCCTGGCAGGCATGAAGGGTCTGGTGACCAACCCGAAGGGTGAGTTCATCCCGCGCCCGATCAAGTCCTCGTTCCGCGAGGGCCTGACGGTGTTGGAGTACTTCATCAACACCCACGGTGCTCGTAAGGGTCTGGCCGACACCGCTCTGCGTACCGCCGACTCGGGTTACCTGACCCGTCGTCTGGTGGACGTGTCGCAGGACGTCATCGTTCGCGAGACCGACTGTGAGACCGAGCGCGGCATCATCGTCACGCTGGCCGAGCGTGGCCCGGATGGTTCGCTGATCCGCGATGCGCACGTCGAGACCTCGGCGTTCGCTCGCACGCTGGCCACCGACGCGGTCGACGACAAGGGCAACGTCATCATCGAGCGCGGTCATGACCTGGGTGACCCGGCCATCGACGCGCTGCTGGCTGCCGGTGTCTCGCAGGTGAAGGTCCGCTCCGTGCTGACCTGTGCCTCGGCCGCCGGTGTGTGTGCCAAGTGCTACGGCCGCTCGATGGCCACCGGCAAGCTGGTCGACATCGGCGAGGCCGTCGGCATCGTCGCCGCCCAGTCCATCGGTGAGCCCGGTACCCAGCTGACGATGCGTACCTTCCACCAGGGTGGTGTTACCGGTGGCGCCGACATCGTCGGTGGTCTGCCTCGTGTCCAGGAGCTGTTCGAGGCTCGTATCCCGCGGAACAAGGCGCCCATCGCCGACGTCGCGGGCCGGGTCCGGCTGGAGGAGAGCGACAAGTTCTTCAAGATCACCATCGTCCCCGACGATGGCGGCGAGGAAGTTGTCTACGACAAGCTCTCCAAGCGTCAGCGCCTGCGCGTGATCACCCACGAGGACGGCTCCGAAGGCGTGCTGTCCGACGGTGACCACGTCGAGGTCGGCGACCAGCTGATGGAAGGCTCCGCGGATCCGCACGAGGTGCTGCGTGTCCAGGGTCCCCGCGAGGTGCAGATCCACCTCGTCAAGGAGGTCCAGGAGGTCTACCGGGCCCAGGGTGTGTCGATCCACGACAAGCACATCGAGGTCATCGTCCGGCAGATGCTGCGTCGCGTCACGATCATCGATTCGGGTGCCACGGAGTTCCTGCCCGGTTCGCTCACCGAGCGTGCCGAGTTCGAGACCGAGAACCGTCGCGTCGTGGCCGAGGGCGGCGAGCCCGCGGCCGGCCGCCCGGTGCTGATGGGTATCACGAAGGCATCGCTGGCCACGGATTCGTGGCTGTCGGCGGCGTCGTTCCAGGAGACCACTCGCGTGCTGACCGATGCGGCGATCAACTGCCGCAGCGACAAGCTGCAGGGTCTGAAGGAGAACGTGATCATCGGTAAGTTGATCCCGGCCGGTACCGGCATCGCCCGTTACCGCGACATCCAGGTGCAGCCGACCGAAGAAGCCCGCGCTGCGGCGTACACGATCCCGTCTTACGAGGATCAGTACTACAGCCCGGACTTCGGCCAGGCCACCGGTGCCGCGGTGCCGCTGGACGATTACGGATACAGCGACTACCGCTAGCCAGTACGGAAAAGCCCCCGCTTCGGCGGGGGCTTTTTCGTGGGTCCGGGCAGGTCTTGGGGCTCCGGATCAGGGTGGCGCGTGGTGCTACGGTCGTCGCTCGAGCGCCTGCAAGACCATGTGGATGAGCTCATCACTCCTGTTGGTGGAGCCTTGTGCACCGCGGTCCAGAGCTTCCTCTTTGTGCTTTGCGGCATTCGATCCGGCGTAGATGAAATATGGAGTGCGGTCGCCGCTTTCGCGGAGTGCTTCCAGCAGTGTGTAGCCCGCTCGACCATCTGGGGGCCGGCCCATATCGCTGATTATCGCGTCGAAACTCCCATTGGTGAGCTCGGCTAGAGCCTGGCCCGTTGACTTGGCCAAGCTGAAGTCGATGTTGTAGGCCGCCATGGATTTGCGCTCGAGGACGTTGTTTGTGGGCCGGTCGTCAACCCAAAGCACACGTCGGTGCCGCGTCGGTGCTGCACGCTGCAACTCCAGCGTCTTCGCCAGTTCCGACAATTCCTCGCGTCCGTCCTCGACCGGCACGGGACTGATCGACCGGCCCAACGCTGATGCGACGCCTTCGGCCAGTTTGCGGATTGCTTTGCGGATCTGCGGATCGTCGAGGGGAAGGTCCACTGCGTCACGCCAATCGTAAAGTTGCCGGCTGGCGATCTCCTTGGCGAGCGAATCGTCTTTTCGTTCTTCTTCTTTCTCCAGATTCGGCGCTGTAACGAAATAGATGGGCAAAATGAGGTCGTCGCGGCCGAGTGTTTTCTCATGCGCGATGAACTTCGAGAGCTCATCGCGGCAGGGTTCGCTGGTAAAGAACAGAGGCGTGACGATCGGGATGAGAAACATGGACGACGAGACCGCTTCATCGAGCCGCTTCTGCCATTTCTGGCCCAGTTCGATGCCCTCGACGTCCTGGAAAATCGTGAACTCGCGGCTGCCTGCAACGCTTTGAACTCGCAACTCCAACAGACGCCTCAACGACGTGATCGCTCCGCCGAAGGCTTCGTCGTCGATTCGTGTATAGCTAAGGAAAGCTTGCGGTGCATTATTTGTGGTCGCTATCGGCATGCAACACCGCCCCCTGGATGAATGCGCCGTCGGTCAACTCCAATAGCTGCGAGTTTGTCCCAACAGCGTAATGGCACGCCGCTGTAGCGCGGCGGATAACGGGACTCAGACATGTCACCGGACCCACCTAGACTTGGCGGCGTGCTCATCGGCTCGCATGTAGACAACACCGATCCATTGGCCGCGGCCGCCGCAGACGGCGCCGACGTGGTGCAGTTCTTCCTCGGCAACCCGCAGAGTTGGAAGAAGCCCAAGCCCCGTGAGGATGCCGAGGTGCTCAAGGCATCGACGGTGCCGCTGTACGTGCATGCGCCGTACCTGATCAACGTGGCCTCGGCCAACAACCGGGTGCGGATTCCGTCTCGCAAGATCCTGCAGGACACGTGCGACGCGGCCGCCGAGATCGGCGCCACCGCGGTGATCGTGCACGGCGGCCATGCCGATGACAACGACATGGACGCCGGGTTCGAGCGCTGGGCCAAGGCGCTGGACTATCTGAACTCCGATGTGCCCGTGTACCTGGAGAACACCGCGGGCGGCGACCATGCGATGGCGCGGCATTTCGACACCATCTCCCGGTTGTGGGATCGCATCGGGGACAAGGGAATCGGCTTCTGTCTCGACACGTGCCATGCCTGGGCTGCGGGGGAGGCGTTGATCGACGCGGTGGACCGCATCAAGGCCATCACCGGGCGCATCGACCTGGTGCACTGCAACGACTCGCGCGACGCAGCCGGCTCCGGTGCGGACCGTCACGCGAATTTCGGTGCCGGGCAGATCGATCCGCAGTTGCTGGCGGCGGTGGTCAAGGCGGCCGATGCGCCGGTGATCTGTGAGACCGCGGAGGAAGGGCGCAAGGACGACATCGCGTTCCTGCGCGAGCACGCCGGCTGAACACATTCATGACCTGAACCGTTTTCAACGGCACGGTGACGCAAAGGTGAACTAACGTCACCTCTGTGACCGCGGTTGATGACTCGGTAACCGAAGAAGCCCCAGCGAAATGGGGCGCCAACAACCGTGCCCGTCGACTGCGTCTTCTGCGGTATGGCGCGATCCTGGTGTGGGCCGCCGTGGTCATCTACCGCACCGTCACCGACGGTTTCGCGTTCAACCGCGAGCTTTTGCTGCTCTATATCGCCACCGGCTTGCTGGCCGCGAGCATCGGCCAGGGCCGTCGGATGCTCTACGTGATTCGCGACTGGCTGCCGTTCGCCGTCGTTTTGGCGGCCTACGACCTGAGCCGCGGCGCGGCCACGCTGGTGGGCCGGCCAACGATGTGGCACTGGCAGGTCGACGCGGACCGCTGGATGTTCTTCGGCACCGTGCCGACGGTGTGGTTGCAGGAACGGTTGAAAATGCTGCACCCGCCGTGGTGGGAAGTCGTGATCAGCACGGTCTACATGTCGTTTTTCATCCTTCCCTACATCGTCGCCGGTGTGCTCTGGCTGCGTGACCGTGAGGAGTGGAAGCGGTTCGTGCGCTTGTTCGTCGGGTTGTCCTTCGCCGCACTGGCCATCTACGCCCTGCTGCCTGCCGCGCCGCCGTGGGCCGCGGCGCGGTGCAGCGCCGACGACGTCGAGGGCGGCCCCTCCGGCCCCCGATGCATGTTCCGGTCGGCGCGCGAAGCCGTCGACGGAGGACTGCTCGGCGCCATGCAGGACAGTCAGAACGGCGCGCATGAGTGGATCGAGCGGATCGTCACCCGCGGCTGGGGCAAGCTCAACCTGCATACCGCGACGGCGTTGATCGATCAGGGACAGGCCAGCGTGAACCTGGTCGCGGCAATACCGTCCCTGCACGCGGGGCTCACCGCCGCGGTCGCGGTGTTCCTGTGGAGCAGGGTGAACCGCGGATGGCGGCCGCTGCTGGTGGCCTACCCGCTGATCATGGCCTTCACGTTGGTGTACACCGCGGAGCACTACGTCATCGACATCCTGCTCGGCTGGGCTCTGGCGGCTGTGGTGCTGTTCGCGCTCAACCGCTACGAAGCGCGCAGGTCGGCACGGTCGGCGCACAGCGACGAACGGCCCCATGGCGGCGAGACCCAACCGACCGTAGTCGGAGAACTCGACCCCGCTTGAGCCCTGGAGCCAGTCCATCGCGGCAAGGGACGGCGTTGCAGCTATTACAACTATTGTGCGGTTGTCGAGAATTTGTAACACTGGGGGCATGGTCGATACACACGTCGTCACCAATCAGGTCCCCACGCTCGAGGACTACAACCCCGCGACTTCACCGGTGCTCGCCGAGGCCCTCATCCGAGAAGGTGGGGAGTGGGGCATCGATGAGGTGCACGAACTCGGCGCGATCAACGGCAGCGCCCAGGCCCAGCGCTGGGGTGAGCTGGCCGACCGCAACCGGCCGGTGCTGCACACCCACGATCGCTACGGCCACCGCATCGACGAGGTCGAGTACGACCCGGCCTACCACGAGCTGATGAATGTGGCCGTCACCCACGGCCTGCACGGCGCCCCGTGGGCCGATGAGCGTGATGGGTCGCACGTGGTGCGCGCCGCGAAGATGTCGGTGTGGACGGTCGAACCCGGACATGTCTGCCCGATCTCGATGACCTACGCCGTCGTGCCGGCCCTGCGGTTCAACGCGGAACTGGCCGGGATCTACGAGCCGCTGCTGACCAGCCGGGTCTATGACCCCGAGCTCAAGCTCGCCACGACGAAAGCCGGCATCACCGCGGGCATGTCGATGACCGAGAAGCAGGGCGGCTCCGACGTCCGCGCCGGCACCACCGAAGCCACGCCGAATGGCGACGGCACCTATTCGCTGCGTGGGCACAAGTGGTTCACGTCGGCCCCGATGGGCGACATCTTCCTGGTTCTCGCGCAGGCGCCGGGCGGGTTGAGCTGTTTCTTCCTGCCGCGCGTCCTGCCCGACGGCAGCCGCAACCGGATGTTCCTGCAGCGGCTCAAGGACAAGCTCGGCAACCACGCCAACGCGTCCAGCGAGGTCGAGTACGACGGCGCCACCGCATGGCTGGTCGGCGAGGAGGGCCGCGGCGTGCCGACCATCATCGAGATGGTCAACCTCACCCGCCTGGACTGCACACTGGGCAGCGCCACGAGCATGCGCAGCGGCCTGGCTCGCGCCGTGCACCACGCCCAGCACCGGAAGGCGTTCGGCGCCTACCTCATCGATCAGCCGTTGATGCGTAACGTGCTCGCGGACCTGGCCGTCGAGGCCGAAGCGGCGACCATGTTGGCGATGCGGATGGCCGGCGCCACCGACAAGGCGGTCCGTGGTGACGATCGCGAGGCGCTGCTGCGTCGCATCGGCCTGGCCGCAGGCAAGTACTGGGTGTGCAAGCGGGCCACGCCGCACGCCGGCGAGGCGATGGAATGCCTGGGCGGCAACGGCTACGTCGAGGATTCGGGCATGCCGCGGCTGTACCGCGAGGCCCCGCTGATGGGCATCTGGGAAGGGTCGGGCAACGTCAGCGCCCTGGATACCTTGCGCGCCATGGCAACCCGGCCCGAGAGCATCGAGGTGCTCTTCGACGAACTCTCCAAGACCGCCGGGCAGGACCCACGGCTGGATCGCCACGTCACCACGCTGCAGACCGACCTGCAGGACCTGGAGACCATCCAGTACCGCGGCCGCAAGGTGGCCGAGGACATCTCGCTGGCCCTGCAGGGCGCGCTGCTGGTGCGCCACGGCCATCCCGCGGTGGCCGAAGCCTTCCTGGCCAGCCGGCTCGGCGGGCAGTGGGGTCAGGCGTTCGGCACCCTGCCGACCGGTCTGGACCTGGCGCCGATCCTCGAGCGGGCCCTGGTCAAGGGATGAGTCCAGCCGAACTGAAGACGATGACCTACGAGGTCACCGATCGGATCGCCCGAATCACCTTCAACCGTCCCGAAAAAGGCAACTCGATCGTCGCGGACACCCCGCTGGAGCTGCAGGCCCTGGTTGAGCGTGCGGACCTGGACCCCAACGTTCACGTGATCCTGGTGTCCGGCCGGGGTGAGGGCTTCTGTGCCGGATTCGACCTGTCCGCCTACGCAGAAGGAACCGGCGAGGCCGGGGGAGGCCGCTACGACGGGACCGTGCTGTCGGGGAAAACGCAGGCGGTCAACCATCTTCCGGATCAACCGTGGGATCCGATGATCGACTACCAGATGATGAGCCGGTTCGTACGCGGCTTCTCCAGCCTGATGCACGCCGACAAGCCGACCGTGGTCAAGATCCACGGCTACTGTGTGGCCGGTGGCACGGACATCGCGCTGCATGCCGACCAGGTGATCGCCGCGGCCGATGCGAAGATCGGCTACCCGCCCATGCGGGTGTGGGGCGTTCCGGCCGCCGGGCTTTGGGCGCACCGGCTGGGGGATCAACGGGCCAAACGCCTTCTGTTCACCGGAGATTGCATCACCGGCGCACAGGCGGCGGAATGGGGCCTGGCAGTCGAGGCGCCTGAACCGGAAGACCTCGATGAGCGCACCGAACGCCTCGTCGCACGCATCGCCGCGATGCCCGTCAACCAGCTCATCATGGCCAAGCTGGCCTGCAACGCCACGCTGCTGCAGCAGGGGGTGGCGACCAGTCGGATGGTCAGCACGGTGTTCGACGGCATTGCCCGGCACACGCCCGAAGGACACGCATTCGTCGCCGACGCGGTTGAACACGGTTTCCGCGAAGCGGTGCGCCACCGCGACGAGCCGATGGGCGACTACGGACGCAGGTCGTCTGAGGTCTGACATGCCCGCACTCACACGGATGACGGCCCGGTCGGTGGTACTGAGCGTGCTGCTCGGTGCGCATCCGGCCTGGGCCAGTGCCGCCGACCTGGTGCGGCTGACAGCCGATTTCGACATCAGGGAACCGACTCTGCGGGTGGCGCTGACCCGCATGGTCAGCGCGGGTGATCTGATCCGTTCGGAGGACGGCTACCGGCTGTCGGACCGGTTGCTGACCCGCCAGCGCCGCCAGGACGACGCGATCGACCCGAAGCTGCGGGAGTACGACGGCCAGTGGCTGACGCTGGTCATCACCAGTGTCGGCACCGACGCCCGCACCCGTGCTTCACTGCGGAACACATTGCAGCAGTATCGATTCGGTGAGCTGCGCGAGGGGGTTTGGATGCGCCCGGACAACCTTGACCAGGCGTTGCCCCAGGAGATCACCAGCCGGGTGCGGATCCTGCGTGCCCGTGACGAGGATCCGGCCGAGCTGGCCGCCAGGCTGTGGGATCTGCCCGGCTGGCGACGCGCAGGCGAGCAGCTGGTGGACGAGATGGCCGACGCGACCGATGTACCCGGGCGGTTCGTCGCGGCCGCGGGCATTGTCCGTCACCTGTTGGCGGATCCGGTACTGCCGGATGAATTGCTGCCGGACAGCTGGCCGGGTGCTGAATTGCGTAAGGCTTACAACGACTTCGCCGCCGAACTCGTCGAGCGGCGTGACCGCGATGTACTCATGGAGGCGACGTGACCGAAGCTGTGCGGGTCGAACGCAACGGGCCGGTGACCACGGTCGTCATCGACCGGCCGCACGCCCGCAACGCCGTCGACGGCCCGACCGCCGCGGCGCTGTTCGCCGCGTTCGAGCAGTTCGACGCCGATGAGGACGCCGCGGTCGCGGTGTTGACCGGAGCGAACGGAACATTCTGTGCCGGTGCCGATCTCAAAGCCTTCGGTACCCCACAGATGAACCAATTGCACCGCACCGGGCCCGGGCCGATGGGCCCGAGCCGAATGGTGTTGTCCAAGCCGGTGATCGCCGCGATCAGCGGTCACGCGGTGGCTGGGGGACTGGAACTGGCGTTGTGGTGTGACCTGCGGGTGGTCGAGGAAGACGCCGTGCTGGGGGTGTTCTGCCGCCGGTGGGGGGTGCCGCTGATCGACGGCGGCACGGTGCGGTTGCCCCGGCTGATCGGCCAGAGCCGGGCCATGGACCTGATCCTGACCGGGCGCGCCGTCGACGCGGCCGAAGCCCATGCGATCGGCCTGGCCAACCGGGTGGTGCCCACAGGCCAGGCCCGCGAACGGGCCGAGGAACTGGCCGCCGAACTGTCGCGGCTTCCCCAGCAGTGCCTGCGGGCCGACCGGCTCTCGGCGCTGCACCAGTGGGGCGAGTCCGAGCAGGCCGCAATGGAATTCGAGTTCGCCAGCATCGAGCGGGTCGCGGAGGAGGCCGCCCATGGCGCCGGACGGTTCGCCGGGGGCGCGGGTCGGCACGGGGCCCGCGCCGATTAGCCCTTGTTGACCTTGTTGTTGCTGCCGGTGTTGGTGACCTTCGGATCACCTGCCGCGTAGGTGACGGTGTTGTTCAGCCCGATGATGGTCAGGCCCTTGTCGATCCGCTCGAAGGTGATCTTGTTGTCGGATCCGCCGATGTTCACGTTGGCGCAGGTGCCCTTGACGGTCAGCGTGTTGTTGGTGCCGCCGACCGTGAGCGATTTGCCGTCGGCGCAGTCGATGTCGGTCGTGGTGCCCACCGACATGTAGTTGATGGTGTTGCCGACCTCGACGTTGACCCCGGACTGTCCCGCGGTGGCGCTGGGGGTGTTGGTGTCCGAGCTTTCGGAACCGCAGGCCGCCAGGGTGAACGCCGCGGCGGCGGCGCCGATCCCGAAGATCAGACGGGTGGGGGAGAAACGGGTGCGCACGGTCTTCTCTGCTTTCTGCCTCGGTCTTGATCAGGCGGGGACGCGGCTGATCTGGTTGGTCATCCCAAGTTCGCGGCCGCGGTCGACGAGTATCGGATCGCCGTTCTTGAAGAACACGGTCTGGTCGTAGCCGTACACGGTGACGTCGTTGATGACATTGTCGGCGACGACCACGTTGGACGATCCCTGCACCGTCACCGCCCAGCAGGTGCCCAACGCGGTGATCCGGATTCCGGTTCCGTTGACGAACAGCGTGGCGTTGTTGCAGTCCAGCGTTTGTTCGACGCCCTGACCGGTGATGTGGGTGTCACCGTTCTTGGCTGCCGCACCGGGTACGCCGGCGGTGAGCGCCAGCGGCAACGCGAGCGTGCCGGCAGCCAGCCCGACAACCATCCTCCGGCCCACAGCTGTCCAATTCACGGTGAATCCCCTTCCGATCCGCTGCGAGAAGAGTACGTGGCGCACTTCTCGCGGCGGCAAGTGTTGGTCAGTTTGACGGCCGTTCGCCGACAGGTCGCGTGCGGTCTCAGTGCTGGGTACCGTGTTCAGCAATGCGTCGGTGTGTTGTTCAGGCTGCTGCCGTGGCAGTCACAGCCGTGGTGACCGTCGCGGGGTGTTCGCACACCATCGACGGAGCTGCCGAGCGCGCGTCATCCGACACCACCGACCCTGATCGCAGCTTCGGATACGTCGACGACCGGTGCGGGCTGCTCGTCGACAGCACGATCCAGGAGATCCTGGTCGCCGACAACGTAGTGCGCCCGTACAGCGGCGCGGTGTGTCAGTACGTGCTGTCACGCAAGGCCCAGCCTTCAGCGGAGCCGAACACGGGTTCGCTCGCGATGCTCGACGTGATCTTCTCCTGGTTCGAGAAGGGCTCACTGGACCGTGAGCGGGAGGTGGCGCGCAGCCGGGATGCCGAGATCACCGACGTCGTGGTCGAGCGGCACCAGGCGTTCGTGGCGCGTCGTGATGTGACCGGCGCGGCCTGCTCGGCGACGGCGGCGGCCGGCTCGGGCGTGATCAGCTGGTGGGTGCAGTTCCGCGGTGCGGGCAGCGCCGGACCGGCAGGCAAGGGCGATCCGTGCGTGGACGCCAAGAAGCTGCTGTCGGCCACTCTGCAATCGGAACTCTGATCGTGGCGCACCGCTACCTCTTTGTGAGGTGTCTGGCCGGCGTCGCAGCCGCGGTGGCGCTGCTGACCGCGTGCGGACACCAGGACACGCCGTCGGCCCCGGAGACGGCGGCGCCCGGCGGCGGATTTCACGGCGCCGACTGCAACGGCATCACCGATGCCGACATCGCCGAGGCCGTCGGCTCGTCGATGTTCACCAAGGCAGTGGTCAGCGATACCGGGTGTTTCTGGCAGGAGAACTCGGTGCTGGGCACGTTCGGCGCCGGGATGGGCATCTCCACCTGGTGGTACCGGGGCAGTGACATGGACACCGAGCGAACCCTGGAGACCCGGGCCGGGCGCACTCTCACCGAGCTGTCAATCGACGGAAATCAGGGGTTCCGCGCCGCGGACGCGAACGTGTGCAGTATCTATGTGGCCAAGGGGCAGGATGTGATCACGTGGTCCATTCAGACGATGAACCCGGCCACCCTGCCCGATCTGTGTCAGGTCACCGAGAAACTCGCCCGGCTCAGTCAGGGCCGGGTGAACTGATCTGCGCTGTCTGACGGGCTACAGTTTCACGGCGACCCCAACGGCGGCGTCAATCACATCGACTCGAAGGCAGTGCGTAAATGTCAGCTCGGCCGGAAGCACAGGCGGCTGGAACTCGGCGTTCCCAGTCGCGGCCGGCGCGGACCACGAAGCTCAGCCGCGATGCCATCGTCAATGCGGCGCTGACGTTCCTGGACCGTGAGGGCTGGGATGCGCTGACCATCAACGCGTTGGCCAATCAGCTGGGCACCAAGGGCCCGTCGCTGTACAACCACGTGCACAGCCTCGACGACCTGCGCCGCACGGTTCGGATGCGCGTGATCGACGACATCATCGAGATGCTCAACACGGTCGGTTCCGGCCGCACCCGTGACGATGCGGTGGCCGTGATGGCCAGCGCGTACCGCAGCTATGCGCATCACCATCCCGGTCGCTACTCGGCATTCACCCGGATGCCCTTCGGCGGTGACGATCCCGAGTACTCGGCGGCCACCCGGGCAGCGGCCGGACCGGTCATCGAGGTGCTGACTTCCTACGGGCTTGAGGGCGAGGATGCCTTCTACGCCGCACTGCAGTTCTGGTCCGCTCTTCACGGCTTCGTCCTGCTCGAAATGACCGGTGTGATGGACGACATCGACACCGATGCGGTGTTCACCGATATGCTGCGACGACTGGCCGCCGGTATGGGGCAACTGGAGTCGTAGCGTCTGACCTGGGATTAGGTCGTCGTGAGCGGGTTTGGTTCGGCGCGGCCAGCCCTGGTATTGTGGTAGATCGTGCCTGGCCGGAAGGCGCATGCGGCTGAGTGTTTCGCAAGCGTGCCCGCACGCCGGGCCAATTTGCATGTCTAACACGCATCGGAATTCCACCGGTGTAAGAACGTGCGACACGCCCGGGCGCGGGGTACGCGACCGGGGGATAACTGCAGTACAGAGACTTAGAACAGCAAGAAGCAACACAGAGAAAGCCGGTACATGCCAACCATCAACCAGCTGGTCCGCAAGGGTCGCCGCGACAAGGTCGCCAAGGTGAAGACGGCGGCTCTCAAGGGCAGCCCGCAGCGCCGCGGCGTGTGCACCCGCGTGTACACCACCACCCCGAAGAAGCCGAACTCGGCGCTTCGCAAGGTCGCCCGCGTGAAGCTGACCAGCGGCGTTGAGGTCACCGCATACATCCCCGGTGAGGGTCACAACCTGCAGGAGCACTCGATGGTGCTGGTGCGTGGCGGTCGTGTGAAGGACCTCCCCGGTGTGCGTTACAAGATCATCCGCGGGTCGCTCGACACCCAGGGTGTCAAGAACCGCAAGCAGGCCCGTAGCCGCTACGGCGCCAAGAAGGAGAAGAGCTGATGCCGCGCAAGGGTCCCGCGCCGAAGCGTCCGTTGGTCAACGATCCGGTCTACGGGTCGCAGCTGGTCACCCAGCTGGTCAACAAGGTTCTGCTGGACGGCAAGAAGTCACTGGCCGAGCGCATCGTCTACGGTGCGCTGGAGCAGGCTCGCGACAAGACCGGCACTGACCCGGTCGTCACCCTCAAGCGCGCGCTCGACAACGTCAAGCCCGCCCTCGAGGTCCGCAGCCGCCGCGTCGGTGGTGCCACCTACCAGGTGCCGGTCGAGGTCCGCCCCGATCGCTCCACCACCCTGGCCCTGCGCTGGCTGGTCAGCTTTTCCAAGGCCCGTCGCGAGAAGACCATGATCGAGCGCCTCGCCAACGAGATCCTGGATGCGAGCAACGGCCTGGGTGCCGCCGTGAAGCGTCGTGAGGACACTCACAAGATGGCCGAAGCGAACCGGGCTTTCGCGCACTACCGCTGGTGACAACCGCGCCCGGCATCCAGCGTCGGGTGCCGGTAAGCGCGCAATCGAACACCTAATCAAGCAAGCGAAAGAGTTGGGAAGACTTCCGTGGCACAGGACGTGCTGACAGACCTGAACAAGGTCCGCAACATCGGCATCATGGCGCACATTGACGCCGGCAAGACGACGACGACCGAGCGCATCCTCTATTACACCGGCGTCAACTACAAGATCGGTGAGACGCACGACGGTGCCTCCACCACCGACTGGATGGAGCAGGAGCAGGAGCGTGGTATCACCATCACCTCCGCAGCCGTCACCTGCTTCTGGAACAACAACCAGATCAACATCATCGACACCCCCGGGCACGTCGACTTCACCGTCGAGGTGGAGCGCAGCCTGCGTGTGCTCGATGGTGCCGTTGCCGTCTTCGACGGCAAGGAGGGTGTTGAGCCGCAGTCCGAGCAGGTGTGGCGTCAGGCCGACAAGTACGACGTGCCCCGGATCTGCTTCGTCAACAAGATGGACAAGCTCGGCGCGGACTTCTACTTCACCGTGCAGACCATCAAGGACCGCCTCGGTGCCAAGCCGCTGGTGATCCAGCTGCCGATCGGTGCCGAGAACGACTTCGAGGGCATCATCGACCTGGTCGAGATGAATGCCAAGGTCTGGCGCGGCGAGACCAAGCTCGGTGAGAGCTACGAGACCATCGAGATCCCCGCGGACCTGGCCGACAAGGCCGCCGAGTACCGCAGCGAGCTGATGGACACCGTCGCCGAGACCGACGAGGCGCTTCTGGAGAAGTACCTCGGCGGCGAAGAGCTCACGATCGATGAGATCAAGGGCGCGATCCGCAAGCTGACCGTCAGCAGCGAGCTGTACCCGGTGCTGTGCGGCAGCGCGTTCAAGAACAAGGGTGTGCAGCCGATGCTGGACGCCGTCATCGACTACCTCCCGTCGCCGCTGGATGTCGAGTCCGTCAAGGGCCACGTCCCCGGCAAGGAGGACGAAGAGGTTCTGCGCAAGCCGTCGACCGACGAGCCGTTCTCCGCGCTCGCGTTCAAGATCGCCGTGCACCCCTTCTTCGGCAAGCTCACCTACGTCCGCGTGTACTCGGGCAAGGTCGAGTCCGGTGCCCAGGTCGTCAACGCGACCAAGGGCAAGAAGGAGCGTCTGGGCAAGCTGTTCCAGATGCACGCCAACAAAGAGAACCCGGTCGAGTCGGCCTCCGCTGGTCACATCTACGCCGTGATCGGTCTGAAGGACACCACCACCGGCGACACCCTGTGCGATCCGAACCAGCAGGTCGTGCTCGAGTCGATGACCTTCCCCGATCCGGTGATCGAGGTGGCCATCGAGCCCAAGACCAAGAGCGACCAGGAGAAGCTGGGCACCGCGATCCAGAAGCTCGCCGAAGAGGACCCGACCTTCAAGGTGCACCTGGACCAGGAGACCGGCCAGACCGTCATCGGCGGTATGGGCGAGCTGCACCTGGACATCCTGGTGGACCGCATGCGTCGCGAGTTCAAGGTCGAGGCCAACGTCGGTAAGCCCCAGGTGGCCTACCGCGAGACCATCCGCCGCAAGGTGGAGAAGGTCGAGTTCACCCACAAGAAGCAGACGGGTGGCTCGGGCCAGTTCGCGAAGGTGCTCATCGACCTCGAGCCGTTCATCGGCGAGGACGGTGCCACCTACGAGTTCGAGAACAAGGTCACCGGTGGCCGCATCCCGCGCGAGTACATCCCCTCGGTGGATGCCGGTGCGCAGGACGCCATGCAGTACGGCGTGTTGGCAGGCTACCCGCTGGTGAATCTGAAGGTGACGCTGCTCGACGGCGCCTACCACGAGGTCGACTCCTCGGAAATGGCGTTCAAGGTGGCGGGTTCGCAGGTGCTGAAGAAGGCCGCCCAGGCGGCCCAGCCGGTCATCCTGGAGCCCATCATGGCTGTCGAGGTCACGACGCCCGAGGACTACATGGGTGACGTGATCGGCGACCTGAACTCCCGCCGTGGTCAGATCCAGGCCATGGAGGAGCGCAGCGGTGCGCGTGTCGTCAAGGCGCAGGTGCCGCTGTCGGAGATGTTCGGCTACGTGGGCGACCTTCGGTCGAAGACCCAGGGCCGGGCGAACTACTCCATGGTGTTCGACTCGTACGCCGAAGTTCCGGCGAACGTGGCGAAGGAGATCATCGCGAAGGCGACGGGTCAGTAGGCTCGTCGCGGCAACTGTCGCGGCACACAACTGAACACATCAACACTGCTTTCAGGAAAAGCACCAACAAGTCCAGGAGGACACCACAGTGGCGAAGGCGAAGTTCGAGCGGACGAAGCCGCACGTCAACATCGGGACCATCGGTCACGTTGACCACGGCAAGACCACGCTCACTGCAGCAATCACCAAGGTTCTGCATGACAAGTACCCGGAGTTGAACGAATCGCGCGCATTCGACCAGATCGACAATGCGCCTGAGGAGCGTCAGCGCGGCATCACGATCAACATCTCCCACGTGGAGTACCAGACCGAAAAGCGCCACTACGCCCACGTGGACGCCCCCGGTCACGCCGACTACATCAAGAACATGATCACCGGTGCCGCCCAGATGGACGGCGCGATCCTGGTGGTCGCCGCGACCGACGGCCCGATGCCGCAGACCCGCGAGCACGTGCTGCTGGCCCGCCAGGTGGGTGTGCCCTACATCCTGGTGGCGCTGAACAAGTCGGACGCCGTGGACGACGAGGAGCTCATCGAGCTCGTCGAGATGGAGGTCCGCGAACTGCTGGCCGCCCAGGACTTCGACGAGGACGCCCCGGTCATCCGGGTCTCCGCGCTGAAGGCGCTGGAGGGTGACCCGAAGTGGGTCAAGTCGGTTGAGGACCTGATGGACGCGGTCGACGAGTCGATCCCGGATCCGGTTCGCGAGACCGACAAGCCGTTCCTCATGCCCGTCGAGGACGTCTTCACCATCACCGGTCGTGGCACCGTGGTGACCGGTCGCGTCGAGCGTGGCGTGATCAACGTCAACGAAGAGGTCGAGATCGTCGGCATCCGCCCGACCACGACCAAGACCACCGTCACCGGTGTGGAAATGTTCCGCAAGCTGCTCGACCAGGGCCAGGCCGGCGACAACGTCGGTCTGCTGGTTCGTGGCATCAAGCGCGAGGACGTCGAGCGTGGCCAGGTTGTGGTCAAGCCCGGCACCACCACCCCGCACACCGAGTTCGAGGGCAGCGTCTACATCCTGTCCAAGGACGAGGGCGGCCGCCACACGCCGTTCTTCAACAACTACCGCCCGCAGTTCTACTTCCGTACCACGGACGTGACCGGCGTGGTTACCCTGCCCGAGGGCACCGAGATGGTGATGCCCGGTGACAACACCGACATCTCCGTCAAGCTGATCCAGCCCGTCGCCATGGACGAGGGCCTGCGCTTCGCGATCCGCGAGGGCGGCCGTACCGTCGGCGCCGGCCGGGTTACCAAGATCATTAAGTAGGCTCCGCCTACTGGGATCACCTAAGTGATGATCTGATCTAGCACGCGAAAGCCCCCGAAATCTTCGGATTTCGGGGGCTTTTGTGTGTTGATGGTGTCGGCGGGAGGACGGACATGCGCGTGTGGCGGGTCCGAGTGATAGTTTGGCTGGGGCGACATCGTTGAATCATCAACGGTCTCCGACCATTGATCGTTACGGGGCGAGCTGAAGATGGACGTTGATGTGACAGAACCGATCCCGGCGTCGCTGCCGCTCGCCGAACGGGTCCGGGCGCAATTGAGTCCGTCCCGGATCGTGGCGGGAGTGTCGACGACGGTCGCGGTGGCTGCGGTCGGCGCCCTGGTGTGGGTGGTCGGGCAGGAACCGGAGCAGCAACCAGCCCCCGAGAACCCGAGGCCGGTTGCCGTCGCGTCGGCACCCGCCGAGCATGTACAGCCCGTTGCCGCGCACCCCGCACCGTCGATCATCCCGGATGTGGTGCCGCCTATGACGCCGTCGCCGAAACCGCCGAGTCGATCCACCTCAGCGCTACCGTCTACCGGTGGGACCAGTTGGAATCCCGGCAACATGAACCGGTCCGCACCTGCCGTTCCGTCGCTGCCCGAGGCGCCGGCCGAGGTGCCCACCATCTCCTGGCCCCAGTTCGACGCCGGCTCCGTGCAGCCGCCGTGGACGGCGATCGCCGACGCCAATGCGCAGAACGTCGCGGGCACCATCGCTTCTTCGGTCTCCGGCGGAGTCGGTGGCATCGGCGGTGGCGCATTGGACTTCCTGGGGGCCGTCATCACCGCTGCCAGCTATGGCAATCAGAACGTCGGCTTGCCTTCCCCTGATGGTCTGGCCGCGCTGATGCTGGGTCCTGCCGCGGTTGGTGCAGGCATGCCCGCACTGCCGCCGCCGCCGGCGTTCGATTTCACCAAGTTGCCGCCACCGCCGTCGTTCGATTTCTCGAAGCTGCCGCCACCGCCGTCGTTCGATTTCTCGAAGCTGCCGCCACCGCCCGCGTTGCCGCCTCCGCCGCCGCCGCCGTCGTTCGACAACCCGCTCACCAAGCTGCCGAGCATCACCCGGGCGGTCGGCCTCCCGTTCTGATCCCGCGGGCCTGCTGTAACGGATGTGATCCGTGAGGCGATGGATCCCACGTAGGCCAAAGGGTATGGGGGTCCGCTGATGTTTCGACGGATAGGTGCACTGGTAGGTGCCGGTGCGGTTGCCGGTGCGGCACTGATCGGCCTGACGGGCCAGGCGGCCGCCAGCCCCGGGTGTCCTGACCTGCACTGGATCGGCGTCGCCGGGTCTGGTGAGCGTGACGATCCCACGGTTGACGCCGGGATGGGCCGGGTGGTCTACAACTCCCTGCGCGACCTGTCCGTGTGGGTGCAGCAGGACGGCCGGACGATGACCGCCGAGTCGGTGGCCTACCCGGCCGTGGCGGTACCCGCCGACGGTGACCTGCTGGGCTGGGGCGGCTTCATGAGCAGTGTCGACGCGGGCGTGGCGGCACTGGGCAACCAGTACGCGGCATTCACTCAGCAATGCCCGTCGAGCAAGGTGGTGCTGGCCGGCTATTCGCAGGGTGCGATGGTGGTCCACCGCAATCTGGCCGCGTTGGCGGCCAGCCCGAACCTGGCGGCCGCGCTGCTGGTCGCCGACGGTGACCGCCTGCCGGCCGACCCGACGGTGAACTTGGGCACCGCGACCGCAGTTGTCGGGGCCGGCAAGGGTGTCGCGCAGGACTGGCCGATCCTGGCTCACGCGCCGGGCCCGCTGCCGCCGTCGGTGGGTAGTCGCACGATCAGCGTGTGCGATCGCGGCGACGCGGTCTGCGACTACGACGAGGACGCCGAAGAGGTGACGGCCCACGCGATCGCCGTGCACACCAGTTACGCGCGGGCGAGCAGCGGGGGATACCGGTGGACGTGGCCGTTGTACCGGATGCTGGGCCCGTCGCCGGTGCAGCAGCAGACGGTGCCGACGAGTGTCGCCGCGGATGGTGTCGTTCACTCCTGAACGGAGCGGGTCCGGGCGCTAATCTGATGGCGCCCGACCGACGACAGGAGTCTGTGATGTCCACATTCTGGCGGTACGTTCGCATCCAGGCTTTCGTGCTGTTGTGTGGCATCGTCGGTCCGATCTTTTTGACCATCTACTTCGTCAGTGGCGCGGATCCGATGATGAAGTGGATGTTCTGGACCGGTCTGCTGGTCACCGCGATCGACGTCCTCATCGCGCTGGGGCTCACCGCCGCCGGGGCGAAGTCGGCGGCCCAGAACGAAAAGCTCGAAGAGGTCGGCGTGCTGGCGCTGGCGCAGGTCACCGGTATCCATGAGACCAATACTCGGATCAACGAGCAGCCGCTGGTGAAGCTGGATCTGCAGATCTCGGGGCCTGGCATCGCGCCGTTCGCCAGCCAGGACCGCGTGCTGGCCTCGGTGTCGAGGCTGCCGATGATCACGAACCGCAAGTTGGTCGCAATCGTCGATCCGGCCACGAACGAGTATCGGATCGACTGGGACAGAAGCAGTCTGGTCAGCGGTCTGATGCCGGCCACGTTCACCATCGCCGAGGAGAATCGGACCTACGACCTCACCGGTCAATCCGGTCCGCTGATGGAGATCCTGCAGATCCTCAAGTCACACGGCATCGCCATCAACAACATGGTCGACCTGCGGACCAATCCCGCTGCCCGCGAAGAAGTCCAGGCCGTGGTGCGCCGTGCGGCCGCGCAGCAGGCGCCGCCGGCTCCGTCGGTGCCGCCATCGGAATCAGGTGCGCCGTCCGCTCCTTTCCTGGCACCGCCCGCGCCGTCGACCGCACAGCGTCTTCAGGAACTGGAAACTCTGCGGGCGACGGGTGCCATCAGCGAGGACGAGTACACGGCGAAACGACAGCAGATCATCGCCGATCTCTGATCTCGTTCAGGATCAACGCGGTTGGTGCGTTCACCGTTTAAGCGCTGCAGGTTCACCGGACGTTTGGTGAATCTGATCTATGGTTGACCGCATTCATGCTTGTTCAAGCACCGTCCAGCGCATTGCGAAAGACGACAGATGACCACGGCTGAACCGAAGACAGAATCGACGAGCGAGAAGGTCAGTCTGCCGACCTTGACCGCGATGGTGGTCGGGTCGATGATCGGCTCGGGGGTATTCCTGTTGCCGCGACGGTTCGGTGCGGAGTCCGGGGTGCTGGGGGCGACCATCGCCTGGACCATCGCCGGCACGGGAATGCTGATGCTGGCATTCGTATTCCAGCGGTTGGCCACCCGCAAGCCCGATCTGGACGCCGGCATCTTCGCCTACGCCAAGGCCGGCTTCGGCGATTACGTCGGATTCAATTCGGCCTTCGGATTCTGGGCTTCGGCGTGTGCGGGCAATGCGTCGTACTGGGTGCTCATCATGGCCACCGCCAGTGCGATGTTCCCGCAATTGGGCGACGGCAGCACCGTTCTCGCGGTGCTGATCTCCTCGATCGGAGTGTGGCTGTTCTGCTTCTTGATCCTGCGCGGGGTCAAGGAAGCGGCGATCATCAACCGGATCGCCACTATCGCCAAGGTCGTTCCGATCGTGGCGTTCATCGTGATCGCGCTGATCGCGTTCAAGGCGGGTGTGTTCGCCGACAACTTCTGGGGCGGTTGGAAGGCCGAGGGCGGGCCGTCGGCCTCGGTGTTCGAACAGGCCAAGGGCACCATGCTGATCACGGTGTTCGTGTTCATGGGCATCGAAGGCGCCAGTGTGTACTCCCGCTACGCGAAAAAGCGTGAGGATGTCGGCCGTGCGACGGTGCTCGGATTCCTTTCTGTGCTCGCCGTTTTCGCTCTGGTCACCCTGGTGTCCTACGGTGTGTTGCCGCAGTCCGAGCTCGCCACCGTCAACCAGCCGTCCATGGCCTCGGTGCTCGAATCGATCGTCGGCCCATGGGGTTCGGTGTTCATCAAGGTCGGTGTGGTGCTCTCGGTGTTGGGGGCGTACCTGGCCTGGACGCTGATGGCCGCCGAGATTCTCTACATCCCGGCCAAATCCGAGGACATGCCGCGGTTCCTGGCCCGGACCAACAGCCACGGCGCGCCGGTGACGGCCCTGGTGATGGCAGGCGGCCTGGTGCAGCTGCTGCTCATCCTGCTGCTGTTCACCTCCGAGGCACTGGATTTCATGCTGGACCTCACCGCGGCCCTGGCGCTGATTCCCTACTTCCTGGCCGCCGGCTACGCGCTGAAACTGGTTCTGACCCGGGAGACCTACGAGGATCGAAAGCCCCTGCTCGCCGACGGAGTGGTGGCTGGGCTGGCTACCGTCTACACGCTGTTCCTGGTGTATGCGGCCGGGTTCGACCATCTGCTGCTGTCCTGCATCCTCTACGCCGCCGGAGCCGTCCTGTATGTGATGGCCCGCCGCGAGCGTGGCCTGCGGGTGTTCTCGCCGCCGGAAATGGTGTTGTTCGTGGTCATCCTGCTCGGCGCGGTGGCCGGAGTCGTGGGTCTGGTCACCGGGCAGATCCAGATCTAGTGCCACACATCGTGAAAGGAAGATGATGTCGAATCCGTCCGCCACGTACGGCGTGCACTCCGAGGTCGGAAAGCTGCGCAAGGTGCTCGTGTGCTCGCCTGGGCTGGCCCACGAGCGGCTCACCCCGACCAACTGTGACGACCTGCTGTTCGACGACGTGTTGTGGGTGCAGAACGCGCGTCGCGACCACTTCGACTTCATGGACAAGATGCGCGACCGCGGGGTCGAGGTCGTCGAACTGCATCACCTGCTCGCCGAGACGATGGACATTCCCGAGGCCAAGGCGTGGTTGCTCGATCGCAAGATCGTGGCCAACGAGGTGGGACTGGGGCTGGTTGACGACACGCGTGCCTTCCTGGACTCGCTCGTCACGAGCCGGCTCACCGAATTCCTCGTCGGTGGGCTGTCCGTCCGCGATCTGCCCGCCGAGATCCGTTCCGGTTACCGGGCTTTGGCCCGCGAGGAGGCCGGCGTCACCGAGTACCTGATGCCGCCGCTGCCCAACACGCTCTACACCCGTGACACCACCTGCTGGATCTACGGCGGGCTGACGCTCAATCCGTTGTTCTGGCCGGCGCGCCACGACGAAACCCTGCTGATGAAGGCGATCTACCAGTTCCACCCGGACTACGCGGGGTCGACGGTGTGGTGGGGGGATCCAGAGCAGGGTTGGGGGCTGGCCACATTCGAGGGCGGTGACGTCCTGGTGCCCGGCAACGGTGTGGTCCTGATCGGGATGAGTGAGCGCACGTCGCGCCAGGCCATCACCCAGGTGGCCGCGAAGCTGTTCGCCGACAATGCGGCCGAGAAGGTCGTCGTGGCGGGCATGCCCAAGCTGCGTTCGGCCATGCACCTCGACACCGTGTTCACGTTCGCCGACCGGGACGTGGTCACCGTCTATCCCGAGATCGTCGACTCGATTCAGACATTCGTGCTGCATCCTTCCGACACCGCGCCGGGGTTGGAGGTCGAGGAGTCCACCAAGCCGTTCGTCGAGGTGGTGGCCGCCGAACTGGGCCTGGACAAGCTGCGGGTGGTCGAGACAGGCGGCACCAAATACGACGCGGAGCGTCAGCAGTGGGACAGCGGCAACAACCTGGTGGCCGTCGAGCCAGGAGTGGTGTTCGCCTACGACCGCAACACCCACACCAACTCTCTGCTGCGTAAGGCCGGCGTAGAGGTGATCACGATCGTGGGCGCCGAGCTGGGTCGTGGCCGCGGTGGCGGGCACTGCATGACCTGCCCGATCATTCGGGATCCCGTTGAGTGGTAGGAGTCCAGGAACAGGTTCTACTTCTGCTGTTAGCCTGTGGCCAGACTCACTGAAAGGACCCTGGCATGGCGGCAGGTAAGGCAACACTGGAAGGCCGCGTGGCATTTGTCACCGGCGCTGCACGCGGTCAGGGGCGCGCGCACGCGGTGCGGTTGGCCAACGAAGGTGCCGACATCATCGCGATCGACGTGTGCCGATCGGTCGACGACACCATCACCTACCCGGCCGCGACGCCGGAGGATCTGGCCGAGACCGTCGCCGCCGTGGAGGCCGCGGGCCGCAAGGTGCTCGCGCGTGAGGTTGACATCCGCGATCTGGCCGCCCAGCAGCAGGTGGTGGCCGACGGTGTCGAGCAATTCGGCCGGCTCGACATCGTGGTGGCCAACGCCGGCGTGCTCAGCTGGGGCCGGTTGTGGGAGCTGAGTCCCGAACAGTTCGACTCCGTCATCGACGTCAACCTGAACGGCACCTGGCGCACCATCCGGGCCGCCGTGCCCGCCATGATCGAGGCCGGCAACGGTGGGTCGATCATCATCGTCAGCTCCTCGGCCGGTGTGAAAGCCACTCCAGGCAACGGCCACTACGCGGCCTCCAAACACGGTCTGGTGGCCCTGACCAACACGCTGGCTCTCGAGGTGGGCGAGTACGGCATCCGGGTCAACTCGATCCATCCCTACTCGATCGACACTCCGATGATCGAGCCCGAGGCGATGGCCGAGATCTTCTCCAAGTTCCCGAGCTTCCTGCACAGTTTCGCCCCGATGCCGTATCACAAGGTGACCGACGGCAAGAACGAGGGACTCGCAGCATTCATGGCGCCCGAGGAGGTCGCCGATGTGGTGGCCTGGTTGGCCAGTGACAACTCGGCCACGCTGTCGGGCAGCCAGATCGCCGTCGACCGAGGCGTCCTGAAGTACTGAGTTCCGGGGCCCTCAGCCCGGGAGGACGAGCACCGGAACCGGGCTGTGCCGCAGGATCTTCGATCCGTGTGAACCCAGGAAGACCCGGGCGACCGCGCCGCCGGGTGAGGTCCCGATCGCCAGGATCTCACCCTCGAGCCAGTCGACGGCGTCGAGCGCTTCGCTCCAGTCGTTGCCGGTGACGACCTGCAGATCCACGTCCTCGCCGACGATCCCGTCGTCCCTCAGACGGAACATTGCCTGTTGGGCCTGTTTTGCCCACTCCTGCAGGATCGCGTCCTCGGCGTGCAGCCCGACCGTCGGTGGGTACATGTTGCGTCCCCGCACCGCGAAGGTGACCACGCGCATCGGTGTGTCCAGTCGTCGGCTCAGGTCGGTCACCTGCGCCACGACGGCCACCGCTTCTGGGGTGCCGGGGTAGGCACACGTGATACGTGCCAGCGCAGTAGATTTCGGGCGGCGGTAGCCGCGCGGGCTGATCGCCAGCGGGACCGGGCAGGAGTGCAGCAGCCGGTCCGCGGTCGAGCCCACCACCACCTGGCCCAACTGGCCGTCGGCGGCCGAGCCGAGGACCAGCACCTCCGCGTCGAGTTCCACGACGGCCTCCAGCAGGCCGCCGGACACCGACCGGTGCGCGAACTTGTGGAAGCTGACGTCGAGGCGATCGTCGAGGGCGGCCACGTGCTGCCGGGCCTGTTCTGCCGAGGATGCCGCCAATTGCGCTGCGTACTCGGCATATTCGGCATCGACGCGCGCGGGCGAGGGGTTGAGCCACGGTCGTGGGACGACGGTGGCCACTGCGAGCGGGGTGTTCAGGGTGCGGGCCGCACCCACCGCGAGGTGCAGTGCCGACGACCCGCCCTTGCCGGCCAGGTACCCGACTACGACGGTCATCGCGTCTCCTCGGTTCCGGGAGTGGTCATCACGTCGTCCTCGCCGGCCGCCGCGCCCGGGATGTAGCCGTCGCCACCGTCGTTGAGCGCACTGTGGTGCCGGCTCCAGATCAGGTAGAAGGCCAGGACGAGGGCGACCCAGATGCTGAACCACAGCCAGGTGATCGGCGGCAGGCCGTAGAGCACGAACAGGCAGGCCAGCACCGAGAGGATCGGCGTCACCGGATAGCCGGGAACCTTGAAGGACCGTGGCAGATCCGGTTCCCGCACCCGCAGGATGATCACGCCGATCGACACCACGATGAAGGCCACCAGGGTGCCGATCGACACCAGGTCCCACAGGTAGTCGAGCGGGACGAACCCGGCCAGCGTGCCGGTCACCGCCGCGACGACGATGGTGTTGTTCACCGGGGTCATGGTGCGCGGGTTGACCTTTGCGAACATCGGCGGCAGTAGTCCGTCGCGGCCCATGGCGAACAGGATGCGGGTCTGGCCGTACATCACCACCAGGGTCACCGAGAAGATCGAGATGACGGCACCGACCGCGAGGACGGTGCTGGCCCAGGTCTGGCCGTGCAGGATGTTGGTCAGCATCACCGACAGCCCGGCCTCGGCCTGCTCGTCGGAACCGAATTCATCTGCCGACTGGGTGCCCAGGCCGGCGAAGGCGACCAGGATGTAGATGCTGGTGACGACGATCAGCGCCCCGAGGATGGCCCGCGGCATGGTCTTCTGCGGGTTCTTCACCTCGTCGCCCGCGGTGGACACGGCGTCGAGGCCGATGAACGTGAAGAAGATGGTGCTGGCCGCCGCGGTGATTCCGCCGAATCCCTTGTCCCAGAATCCGGCGAAGTGATCGGTGGTGAACGCGGTGAACGCGATGGCCGCGAACATGCCCAGCACGCACAGCTTGAGGAGCACCATGACGGTGTTGACCGCCGCGGACTCACTGGCGCCCCGGATCAGCAGGAGTGCGCACATGATGATCAGGACCGTCGCGGGAAGGTTGATCAGACCGGGGTTGTCGCCCCACGGCGCTGCGGACAGTGCGTGCGGCAACCGCCAGCCGAACAGGTTCTCCAGCAACTTGTTCAGATAGCCGCTCCAGCCGACCGCGGTGGCCGACATGGAGACGCCGTATTCGAGGAGTAGGCAGGCTGCGACACCCATGGCGATGAACTCGCCCATGGTGGTGTAGGCGTAGGAGTACGTGGAGCCCGAAACCGGTACGGCTGCTGCCATTTCCGCATAACAGATCGCCGACAACCCGGCCGCGATACCGGCCACCACGAACGACACCAGCACGGCCGGACCGGCTTTGGGGACGGCCTGCTGCAGCACGATGAAGATGCCGGTGCCGACGGTGGCGCCGACGCCGAACAGCGTCAGTTGGAACGTGCCGATACTGCGCCGGAGGTGGTCGGACGCGCCGTGGGCGACCGGAGCTCCGATGACCGGCCGTCGCCGCAACATCTGGCTGGTCAGGTTGGTGGCTGGGGCGGACATGGTGTCTCCTTGCTGCCGGTCAACCGATTATCGGCGCGCCTCGTCCAGAGTGTCGGCGAATTGGTCAACGGCCCAGTCGAGCTCGTCGGCCGTGACCACCAGGGGCGGGGCGAACCGCAGGGTCGAGCCGTGGGTGTCCTTGACCAAGACACCGCGGTCGGCCAGCGCCAGGCCGAACTGCTTGCCGGTGCCCAGATCTGGGTCGATGTCCACCCCTGCCCACAGGCCCATGCCGCGCACGGCGGTCACGCCGCGCCCGATCAGGCTGTTGAGCCGATTGTGCAGGTGGTTGCCGAGTTCAGTTGAGCGCAGCTGGAATTCACCACGGCGCAGCATGCCGACCACCGTGGTGCCGATAGCGGTGGCCAGTGGGTTGCCGCCGAAGGTGGAGCCGTGCTCGCCGGGGTGCAGGACGCCGAGGATGCCGCGGTCGGCCACCACCGCGGACAGCGGTACCACGCCTCCGCCGAGGGCCTTGCCGAGCAGGTACACGTCGGGAACCACATTCCAGTGTTCGCAGGCGAAAGTACGTCCGGTGCGGGCCAGGCCGGATTGGATCTCGTCGGCGATCATCAGCACGTTGTGGTGGGTGCAGATGTCGCGGACCCTGGGCAGATAGTCGGCGGGCGGGACGATGATGCCCGCCTCACCCTGGATGGGCTCGAGCAGGACCGCGGCCGTGTTCTCGTCGATCGCCGCGGCGAGTGCCCGGTGGTCGCCGAAGGGCACTGCACGGAATCCGGGAGTGTAGGGCCCGAATCCGCGGCGCGCGGTGTCGTCGTCGGAGAAGCTGATGATCGTGGTCGTGCGGCCATGGAAGTTGTTCTGCGCCACAATGATGTTCGACTTGTCCGCGGGTATGCCCTTGACGTCGACGCCCCATTTGCGGGCCACCTTGATGCCGCTCTCGACGGCCTCGGCGCCACTGTTCATCGGCAGCACCATGTCCTTGCCGCACAGTTCGGCCAGGGCCTGGGCGAACGGACCGAGCCGGTCGGAGTGGAAGGCGCGACTCACCAGGGTCAGCCGGTCCAGTTGGGCGTGGGCAGCGGCGATGACCTCGGGATTGCGGTGGCCGAAGTTGACCGCCGAATAAGCGGCCAGGCAATCGAGGTAGCGCCTGCCGGTGACATCCGTGATCCACGCGCCCTCAGCGCGTTCGGCGACGACCGGCAGGGGCGAGTAGTTGTGGGCGACATAGCGATCGTCGAGAGCGATCGCCGAGGCGGTCGCAGGATCCGGGGTGGCCTCGTGGTCCACACTGTCCAGCATGGTCATCGATGTAGCTCCAGGGTGCAGCATTTCACGGATCCGCCGCCTTTGAGGAGTTCGGACAGGTCGACGCCGATCGGCTCGAATCCGGCCTGGCACAGTTGGCCGGCGAATCCGGTGGCGGCGGCGGGCATCACGACGTGGCGGCCGTCCGACACCACGTTGAGGCCGAGCACATAGGCGTCGGCCGAGCTGACTTCGATCGCGTCGCCGAACAGTTCGGTGAGACGTTTTCGGGCGCCGTCGGTGAAGGCCGGGGGATAGTAGGCGATCGTCGTGTCGTCGAGGACGGCCAGCGCGGTGTCGAGGTGATAGAAGCGCGGGTCGACGAGTTCGAGGCCGATCACGTCCAGGCCGGTGATGGCGGCGATCTCGTCGTGGGCGCGCCGGTCGGTGCGAAAACCATGTCCGGCCAACAGGGTTGACCCGACCAGTAGTAGATCACCCTGGCCCTCGTTGACATGGTCGGTGCGGACGGGCCGATAGCCGGCCGCGGCCATCCACTCGGCGTAGGCGTCGGCCTCGCCGGCCCGCTGCGGGTAGGCGAAGCGGGCCACCACCGCGGTATCGCCGAGCAGGAAGCCGCCGTTGGCGGCGTAGACCATGTCGGGCAACCCGTCGCGCGGTGTCACCAGGTCGACGGTGTGGCCGAGGTCGGCATACACCTGGCGAAGGGCGTCCCACTGCGCGAGCGCGAGTGAGGTGTCAACGGGTGTGGAGATGTCCATCCACGGGTTGATGGCGTATTCGACGGTGAAGTGCTCGGGCGCGGTCATGGCGTAGTGGCGGGTGGTCGCGGACCGGGTGGGGGCCGGCGCGTCGGAGGTTACGGGCGCAGCGTCGGGCATGACTTCCTCGGAAATCGTCATGAATCGACGATATGAAGCTTTGTCGACGCAATCAATTGCTGCCTATTGCGTGATATGTAGCGATATATTGCACGAATCCGGTTACTGCAGCGGTTTGTTGCGTGGAGATCGATGTGGAGCGTCTGGACGACACCGACGAGCGGATCCTGGCCGAGCTCACCGAGCACGCCAGGGCGACCTTCGCCGAGATCGGGCAGCGGGTGAATCTGTCGGCACCCGCGGTCAAGCGGCGGGTGGACCGCATGGTCGCCGACGGGGTGATCCGCGGCTTCACGACCGTCGTCGACCGCAACGTGCTGGGCTGGAGCACCGAGGCGTACGTGCAGGTCTACTGCCAGGGCACGATCGCGCCGGATCAGTTGCGCGCAGCGTGGATCGACATCCCCGAGGTGGTCAGTGCGGCAACGGTGACGGGCACCGCCGACGCGATACTGCATGTGCTCGCGCGCGACATGCGGCACCTCGAGGAGGCACTGGAACGCATCCGCTCAACCGCCCGGATCGAGCGCAGCGAGAGCATCGTTGTGCTCACGAATGTCATCGACCGGGGTCGGCCGTGACCTACCTCATCGGCCTGCGCAAACGTAGGGTGCCCTACAACGTTTAACCCGGATCGTGTAAAAACCCCACGTGACTACTTCAGCGGGATCAGCAGCGGGCATCGTCATCGTCGGCGGCGGCTTGGCTGCGGCCCGGACGGCCGAACAGCTGCGCCGCTCGGAGTACGCCGGGCCGATCACGATCGTCAGCGACGAGGATCATCTGCCCTACGACCGGCCGCCACTGTCAAAGGAAGTGCTGCGGGCCGAGACGGACGATGTCACGCTCAAGCCGGCCGAGTTCTACGCCGAGAACGACATCACGCTGCGCCTCGGCTCGGCCGCGCAGTCGCTGGACACCGCGGCCAAGACATTGAAGC
The DNA here is from genome assembly GCF_001245615.1 of Mycolicibacterium neworleansense. Lineage (NCBI taxonomy): Bacteria > Bacillati > Actinomycetota > Actinomycetes > Mycobacteriales > Mycobacteriaceae > Mycobacterium > Mycolicibacterium neworleansense. The sequence goes on along the minus strand of NZ_CWKH01000001.1, from coordinate 3,121,874 downwards.
TCGCCGACGGCAGTGACGTGGCCTATGACGAGCTCATCATCGCCACCGGGCTGGTGCCCAGGCGCATCCGGGCCTTCGGCGACCTGCCCGGCATTCACGTGCTGCGGTCCTACGACGAGAGCATGGCCCTGCGCGAGCACGCCGGGAAGGCTCAGCGTGCCGTGGTGGTCGGGGCCGGCTTCATCGGCTGCGAGGTGGCCGCGAGCCTGCGCAAGCTTGGCGTCGAGGTGGCGCTGGTCGAGCCGCAGCCGACGCCGCTGGCCTCGGTGCTGGGTGAGCAGATCGGCGCCCTGGTGACCCGGCTGCACCAGGCCGAAGGTGTGGACGTGCGCTGCGGTGTCGGGGTGACCGAGGTGCGTGGCGCTGACAGGGTCGAGCAGGTGGTGCTGGGTGACGGCACCGAGCTCGACGCCGACCTGGTGGTGGTCGGTATCGGTTCGCATCCGGCGATCGAGTGGCTCGAAGGCAGCGGGATCGAGCTCGACAACGGCGTGGTGTGCGACGAGGTCGGCCGGGCCAGCGCCGCGGGCGTGTGGGCCATCGGCGATGTCGCGTCGTGGCGCGATCACGTGGGTGACCAAGCGCGCGTTGAGCATTGGAGCAACGTTGCCGATCAGGCGCGGGCCATGGTGCCGGCGATCCTGGGCCAGGAGGCCTCACCCGTGGTGTCGGTGCCGTACTTCTGGAGCGATCAGTACGACGTCAAGATCCAGTGCCTCGGCGAGCCCGAGGCCGACGATGTCGTACATGTGGTGGAGGACGACGGCCGCAAGTTCCTGGCCTACTACGAGCGGAACGGCGTCGTGGTCGGTGTGGTCGGCGGCGGCATGCCCGGCAAGGTGATGAAGGCCCGCGGCAAGATCGCCGCGGGCGCCCCCATCGCCGACGTCCTGGGCTGACTTCCCCTGCGATTTGTGCACCTGCGGCGACGCCAGGCGTTGCCGCAGGTGCACAAATCGCGCTAGAACTGGCCGAGGTAGAACCGGCCACCCTGGTCGTCGGTGCACTCGGCCATCAGCCCGTAGTCCTGCTGTGACGGCTGCTGTAGCACCGTGCCACCGGCCTCGTCGACGCGGGCGACCGCGGCGTCGATGTCGGCGACCGTCCACATCGGTACGGCGGTCGCTCTCGCCGCACCGCCGGCCACCCCCGACATCGGTCGACTGCCCTGCACTCCCCAGCCGTCGTTGATCCGGCCGGGCTCGAAGGTCCAGAAGAACAGCCGGCTGTAAAAGGCCTTGAACGCCGTGGAATCGGGAACTTCGTAGGTGAGGTACGAAAGCTCGCCTGGCCCCGCGCCATTCAGCTCCGGCCGCGCCGTGCCCGGCGCCGGCACGAACACCGCGAACGCGGTCCCCGCCGGATCGGTGGCGTCCAGCACGGTGCCGAAGTCGAAGTCCTGGGTCTGACCGGGCTCGCCACCGCCGGCCACGATCGCCTGGCGGGCGCCGTCCAGATCGGTCACCGCGTAGCAGCAGAACAGGGTCGCCGGACCGGGGACACCGAAGATGCCGATGGGCTGCCGGGTGTTGGTCACCTGCCGGGTGGCGGGGTCATAGGTCCAGCCCAGCACGTGCCCGTAGAACCGGGCGGCCCGTTCGGCGTCCGGTGCCCAGACCGAGACGTAGCCGACGTCGCCGTGCTGGATGGTGACGGCCGCACCGGTGACCGGCCCGGACAGCATCCAGCGGTGGCCGAACGGATCGACGATCGTGGCATTGCGGGCGCCGTAGTTCTCGTAGGGCTCCCGGTGCACGGTGGCCCCAGTTTCGCGAGCGCGTGCCAGGGTGGCGTCGGTATCGGCCACGTGGAGCATCAGGCTCACTGAATTCTCCTGCAGAGCAGGGGCTTTCAGGCCGAGCTCGGGGTACTCGTCGGCCAGGTACAGAATGCCGTCACCGATCCGCAACTCGGCATGCCCGATGCGGCCGTCGTCCATCTCGTACATCTCGCCGACCAGGGATGCGCCGAAGGCATCGGTGTACCAGGCGATGGCCTCGCGAGCGCCGGCGATCGCCAAGTAGGGGATCGCAGCGGGCCGCGGGGGCGCCGGGGCGGCGGTCGGTTGGTTCAGCTCGGCGATGGCAGTGTCGGTTCCACTCATGTCAACTCCTTGGGTGCGATCGGGAAGGGTGAGAGCCGATTCCAGCCGTGCACGCAGCCGGGCCGCGAACGCCGGGTCGGGGGAGACCGGCTGGTCGTCGCCGTTCAGCACGGTCAATGGATCGTGGCTGTTGATCACGACGTCCCTCCTTCCGGTGTCGGGTATTGGGCTCTGAACGCGCGGCGGGCCCGCACGAGCAGGGCTTCGGTGGCGTGAACGGTGCGCCCGATCAGCTCGGCGCATTCGGGCACCGAGCAGTCGTCGAGGTAGCGCAGGACCAGGACGGCGCGGTGGTGTTCGGGCAGCCGGGCCAGAACCGATTCGGCGACAATGCGATCCAGCTCGGCGTCCCAGTCGTCGCCCGGATCCACCGGTTCGGGTAGCTCGGCGACCGGCACGGTGAACCGGTCTTGGCGACGCCGGTAGTGGTCGGCCAGCTTGTGCCGGGCCACCCCGATCAGCCAGGGCACCGACATCGGAGGCGGCGACGGTTTGCGGGCCGCGTCCATGGCGGCCAGGAACGTCTCCGACGTCAGGTCCTCGGCGGTTCCGCGGTCGCCGCAGCGTCGTACGAAGTAGCCGTACACCACCGGCAGGGCGTCGTCGTACAGGTTCAGCAGCATCCGCGGAGCGTCTGTTTCGGCGCTCACATTCATATCGTCGCCGCCGGGCACCGAACTCCGACGGGCGTTGGGCGAAGAATTTCTCGCCGAAAAATCGGTGGCACCCGGGGGCGGGCTGCGTCATGGTGGTCGGTGTGGTGAACGTCGACGCATTCCGGCGGGACGGCTTGGTCAAGATCGAGCAGGCCGTTCCGGCCGAAATTGCCGATGCGGCCAGGGATCTGCTGTGGACGCAGATCGGGTTGTCTCCGGATGAGCCGGCATCGTGGACCGGTCCGGTGGTGTGGGCGGCCGACCTGACCGGCGCCGGGCCGTTCGGGCAGCTTGCGCACAGTGCTGCACTCGCCGATGCCCTGGACCAGATCTGCGGAACCCGACGGTGGCAGCCGCGGGGCTCCCTTGGCAACATTCCGGTGCGGTTTCCGGTCGATCCGCCGGCCGAGGACCGGGGCTGGCACATCGACGCCAACACCCCGCTGCCGGGTGGGCAGTGGGCAGTCAGCGGCCGCCCGCACACGCTGCTGGTGCTGACGCTGCTGTCAGAGGTCGGACCCACCGATGCGCCGACGCGGGTCCGGGTGGGTTCACATCGTGACGTCGCCGGCGCGCTCGGGCCCGATCCGATCGACTTCATCGAAGCGGGGGCGCTGGTGGACGAGGTGAGCCGGGCACGGCCGGTGGTCCGTGCCACGGGCCGGCCCGGTGACATGTACGTGTTGCACCCCTTCACGGCGCACGCTGCCGACGTACATCGCGGGGGCACACCACGTTTCATGTCGCAGGCGCCGGTGATGCTCAGCGAGAAGCTCGGTCCCCAAGGTCCGCCCGCACTGGCCTGCGTATGGGACGAGCTACCGCGGGCCTAGGGCCTCCAGGCCGGGCCGGGCCACCTCGAAGGCCTCGGCGATGGCGTCTGCCAGGGCGACAGACTCGTCGGCCAGCCAGTGTTCGTATGCCGACAGCGCGACGCCCAGCATCAGCCATCCCACGGTCTGTGGCATCAGATCGCCGGGTGCGGCGCCGATCCGCTGGGCCACATACGTGGCGATGACCTCACGCCAGCCGGCATACATCGTCATCGAATATGCCTGCAGGCCAGCTGTTTCCAGGATCACGCGCATGCGCATCCGGTGCTGGGCCATTTCCTGGGCGTCGTAGGTGTTGAACGACAGCAGGGCCTCGCGCAGCGCGTCGGCCAGGGGGATCTCGGTGCTCAGGGAGGCGAGCAAGTCGCGCAGGTGTTGTAGGTGGGCGTCGAAGTCGCCCCAGGGGATGGCGTTCTTGGAGGCGTAGTAGCGGAACAGTGTGCGCCGGGCGATGCCGGCGGCCTTGGCCACGTCGTCGACGCTGACCTCGTCGAAGCCGTGGGTGGCGAACAGGGCCAGGGCGACGTCGGTGATGTGGTCCTGCGTGGTGGACGGGCGCCGACCGACACGGGACCCCGCTGCCTGCCGCATAAACCCGCCCTTCCATTTGTGCACTCGATGCCATATTCTTGCGACTCAGGTCACAATTGTCGAGACCCACAGTTGCAGGAAAGGTGCGATTCATGGATCAGAACCCGCAGGTTGAAACCGAAACCCAGCTCGTCACCGAGACGCTCGTCGAAGAGGTCTCGATCGACGGTATGTGCGGGGTTTACTGACGGTGTCCGCGGAGGTTACCGATATGGCTGGGCGCACTGGCGTCGTATTCGACCCGGATGTCAGCTGGCGGTTGCACCACCAGGTGGCGGTGCGGCCGGAGCCGTTCGGTGCCCTGCTGTATCACTTCGGAACTCGCAAGCTGTCGTTTCTGAAGAACCGGACGGTCGTCGAGGTGGTCAACTCTCTGGCTGATCACCCCGACGCCCGGTCCGCGTGCCGCGCGGCCGGTATCGCGGACTCCGACCAAGGCCCGTACCTGCATGCGCTGAGCGTGCTGGTGTCCTCGAAGATGCTCATCCCCGGGAACTCACAATGACTTCTGTTGCCCCTGTGCCGAGGCTCGTCGACCAGTTCGAGAGCGGGCTCGACGCCCCGATCTGCCTGACCTGGGAGCTCACCTACGCCTGCAACCTGGCGTGCGTGCACTGCCTGTCCTCCTCGGGTAAGCGCGATCCGCGCGAGCTGTCCACGCAGCAGTGCAAGGACATCATCGACGAGCTGGAACGCATGCAGGTGTTCTACGTGAACATCGGTGGTGGCGAACCCACTGTGCGCCCGGACTTCTGGGAGCTGGTCGACTACGCGACCGAGCACCATGTCGGAGTCAAGTTCTCCACCAACGGCGTGCGCATCACGCCCGAGGTCGCCGCGAAACTTGCTGCCAGTGACTACGTCGACGTGCAGATCTCACTGGACGGTGCCAACGCCGAGGTCAACGACGCGGTGCGCGGCAAGGGCTCGTTCGACATGGCCGTGCGTGCGCTGGAAAACCTTGCCGCCGCAGGCTTTTCCGATGCCAAGATCTCGGTGGTGGTCACCCGCCACAACGTCGACCAGCTCGACGAGTTCAAGGCGCTGGCCGACCGGTACGGCGCCACCCTGCGGATCACCCGGCTGCGTCCGTCAGGCCGCGGCGCGGACGTCTGGGACGAGCTGCATCCGACCCCGGACCAGCAGCGCCAGCTGTACAACTGGCTGGTCGCCCACGGTGAGCGGGTGTTGACCGGTGACTCGTTCTTCCACCTGTCGGGCCTGGGTGAGCCCGGCGCGCTGGCCGGGCTGAACCTGTGCGGTGCAGGCCGGGTGGTGTGCCTGATCGACCCGGTGGGCGACGTGTACGCCTGCCCGTTCGCCATCCATGACAAGTTCCTGGCCGGAAACATCTTGGAAGACACCGGTTTTGGCGCCGGTTTCCAGAACGTCTGGCAGAACTCCCCGTTGTTCCGGGAGCTGCGCGAGCCGCAGTCGGCCGGCGCCTGCAGCGGCTGCGGGCACTACGACGCGTGCCGTGGCGGCTGCATGGCGGCCAAGTTCTTCACCGGCCTGCCGATGGACGGACCGGATCCCGAGTGCGTCGAAGGCTGGGGCGAGCCGGCCCTGGCGGCCGAGCGCATCAAACCCAAGCCCAGCGGTGACCACTCCCGCGGTACCAAGCAGGGGCCGGTGGCACTCAAGTTGCTGACCAAGCCCCCCGCCCGAATCTGTAACGAAAGTCCGGTGTAATCCATGGCTCGTGATACCTGGTTCGAGACCGTCGCCATTGCCCAGCAGCGGGCCAAGAAGCGGCTCCCCAAGTCCGCCTACTCCTCGCTGATCTCGGCCAGCGAGAAGGGCGTGACGGTCTCCGACAATGTGGAGTCGTTCTCCGAACTCGGCTTCGCGCCGCATGTGGTCGGTGCCACTGAGAAGCGCGAAATGGCGACCACCGTTATGGGTCAAGACATTTCGATGCCGGTGATCATCTCGCCCACCGGTGTGCAGGCGGTCGACCCCGACGGTGAGGTAGCTGTCGCCCGGGCGGCTGCGGCCCGTGGGACTGCCATGGGGCTGTCGTCGTTCGCCAGCAAGCCGATGGAGGAAGTCACCGCCGTCAACGACAAGATCTTCTTCCAGATCTACTGGCTCGGGTCCCGCGACGAGATCGCCGAGCGCGTGCAGCGGGCCAGAGAAGCGGGAGCCGCCGGACTGATTTGCACCACCGACTGGAGCTTCAGCCACGGCCGGGACTGGGGTAGCCCGAAGATCCCGGAGCGAATGGACCTGCGCACGATGTTGCGGATGTCCCCGGAGGTGCTCACCAAGCCGCGCTGGCTGTGGAGCTTCGGCAAGCACCTGCGTCCGCCGGACCTGCGCGTGCCCAACCAGGGGCGGCGCGGCGAGCCGGGCCCGACGTTCTTCGAGGCCTACGGGCAGTGGATGGGTACCCCGCCCCCGACCTGGGAGGACATCGCCTGGTTGCGTGAGCAGTGGGGCGGTCCTTTCCTGCTCAAGGGCATGGTCCGCGTCGACGACGCCAAACGTGCCGTGGATGCGGGTGTTTCGGCCATCACGGTGTCCAACCACGGCGGCAACAACCTGGACGGCACCCCGGCGGCGATCCGTTGCCTGCCGGCCATCGCCGAGGCGGTGGGTGACCAGGTCGAGGTTTTGCTGGACGGCGGGATCCGGCGCGGAAGCGACGTCGTCAAGGCCGTGGCGCTGGGCGCCCGGGCCGTCATGATCGGGCGCGCCTATCTGTGGGGCCTGGCCGCCAACGGCCAGGCGGGTGTCGAGAATGTCCTGGACATCCTCAGCGGTGGCATCGACTCGGCGCTCCGCGGGCTGGGCAAGTCCTCGATCCACGACCTCACTCCGGATGACATCCTGGTACCTGAGGGCTTCACCCGAACCCTCGGCGTGCCACCCGCCGACTCCTGAGGCGGCCCGCGCCGGGCCGCGGTGCAGCGTGACAGGGGTGGCAGGTGGGACGTACGTGATGGTCATGGCCGGTGTCGTGAAAGCTAAGGCAAATCAATTGCTGCCTGTGCTCCAACAATTGGCGCACAGTAGGTGAATTCGGCCTACCATCGGCACGTGGCTTTCCCCAGCGGGCTCGGGAACTCAACGTCGAGACAGCTACGCAGCGTGTCGCCAATGTTGATCATCCCCGTGGGCTCTACCGAGCAACATGGTCCGCACCTGCCCTTGGACACGGACACGCGGATCGCCACCGCCGTTGCGCATGCGGTCCAGGAGCACCTGGAGGGCGGGCCGGCCGGTGACTGGATGGTCGCGCCGCCCGTTCACTACGGCGCCAGCGGTGAGCACGAGGGGTTCCCCGGCACGGTGTCGATCGGCACCGCCGCGTTGCGGTCGTTGCTGGTGGAGTACGGACGTTCCGCTTCGAGCTGGGCCGGCAGGCTCGTCTTCATCAATGGTCACGGGGGAAATGTGGAGGCGCTGACCGCTGCGGTCGCCCTCTTGCGCCAGGAGGGCCGCGACGTTGGCTGGGTTCCCTGCCTCGCCGCGGGGGCCGACGCGCATGCGGGGCATACCGAAACATCTGTATTGCTACATATTTCGCCCGGTGATGTCTGGATCGACGACCTGACTCCGGGGAACACTGCCCCGCTGGCCGAGCTGATGCCGGCGATGCGCCGTGGCGGGATCGCCGCAGTCAGCGAAGTCGGGGTCCTCGGTGACCCGACAACCGCCACGGCTGCCGAGGGGGAGCGTATCTTTGCTGAGATGGTGAACGGCGCTGCCGGTCGGATGGGGCGGTGGCAGCCGGACCGGAACGGATTGCTGACATGACCGGACCGAGGCTGCCCGACGGTTTCGCCGTACAGGTGGACCGCCGTGTCAAGGTGCTCGGATCCGGGGCGGCTCTGCTCGGCGGGTCACCGACCCGGTTGCTGCGGCTGGCGCCGACGGCACAGACCATGCTCAACGGTGGCCGCCTGGAAGTGCATGACGCACAGAGCGCGCAACTGGCGCGGACTTTGCTCGACGCCACGGTCGCCCACCCCCGGCCGCCCAGCGGACCCTCACATCGCGACGTGACCGTCATTATTCCGGTGCGCGACAACGTATCCGGGTTGCACCGCCTGATCGCGGCGCTGCGCGGCCTGCGAGTGATCGTCGTCGACGACGGCTCAGCGGTTCCGGTCGCCCAAACAGAGTTCGCCGGGATGCACTGCGACGTCCAGGTGCTCCGGCACCTCCGCAGCAACGGTCCGGCGGCCGCCCGCAACACCGGGCTGGCAGCCTGCGAGACCGATTTCGTGGCGTTCCTCGACTCCGATGTGGTGCCGCGGCGCGGGTGGCTGGAGGCGTTGCTCGGACACTTCTGTGACCCCGCGGTGGCCCTGGTGGCGCCGCGCATCGTCGGGCTGCACACCGCCGACAATGTGGTCGCCCGGTATGAGGCGGTGCGGTCGTCGTTGGATCTCGGCGTGCGCGAGGCGCCGGTGGTGCCCTACGGCCCGGTGTCCTACGTACCGAGTGCGGCCATCATCTGCCGGCGGTCGGCGCTGGCCGCGGTGGGCGGGTTCGACGAGACCATGCAGTCCGGTGAGGATGTCGACCTGTGCTGGCGGCTGGTCGAGTCCGGGGCCCGGCTGCGGTACGAGCCCATCGCGCTGGTGGCCCACGATCACCGGACCGATTTGCGAGAGTGGTTCAACCGCAAGGCTTTCTACGGCACCTCGGCGGCGCCGCTGAGCGTCCGGCACCCCGGGAAGACCGCCCCGGTGGTGATCTCCGGATGGACTTTGATGGTGTGGCTGTTCCTGGCAATGGGGTCGTGCTTCGGGTATCTGGGCTCGGTGGTGATCGCCATCTTCACCGGCCGGCGCATCGCCCGCTCGCTCAGCACGGTCGACACCGAACCCACCGAGGTCGCCGCGGTCACCGCGCGCGGACTGTGGTCAGCGGCCCTGCAGCTGTGTTCGGCGATCTGCCGGCACTACTGGCCGGTCGCGCTGATCGCCGCCCTGCTGTTCCGCCGGGCGAGACACGCGGTGCTGGTGGCCGCGGTGCTCGACGGCGTGGTCGACTGGGCGAGCCGGCGCGGCAACGCCGATGACGACACCAAACCGGTCGGCCTGCTGGCCCACATCCTGCTCAAGCGGCTGGACGACCTGGCCTACGGGATCGGCCTGTGGACCGGGGTGGTGCGGGAACGTCAGCTCGGTGCGCTCAAGCCGCAGCTGCGGAGTTAACGCCAGTTGCCGCGGCCATCTTGCCCTCCTCGCGTGCGGGACGTCCTGATCGTCGGCGCCGGAAGCGCCGGATCAATTCTGGCTGAACGGCTTTCCGGCGATCCCGGCTGCAATGTGACTGTCGTCGAGGCCGGTCCGGCACCGAGCGACCCTCGGGTGGCGGCGCAGATCGCCGATGCCCTGCGCCTGCCGATCGGGGCGGCCAGCTCTGTGGTTCGCCACTATCCGTCGGTACTGACGGAGAACCCGCGACGGCATACCGAGATCATCCGCGGATCGGTCGTCGGTGGCTCGGGGGCGGTCAACGGCGGCTACTTCTGCCGGGGGCTGCCCACCGACTTCGACACCTGGGCAGTGCCGGGCTGGGGGTGGGGCGACGTGCTGCCGCATTTCCGTGCCATCGAGACCGACCTGGATTTCGACACCGCCCTGCATGGTGACCAGGGGCCGATCACCGTGCGCCGGGTGCGCGAATTCGACGGCTGCACAGCGTCATTCGTTGACGCGGCGAAGCGGTCCGGATTCGGCTGGCTCGAGGATCTGAACGGCTCCGATGCCGGTGCGGCGCTGCCGGCCGGGGTAGGGGCGGTTCCGCTGAACATCAACGGCGGCACCAGAGTTGGACCGGGTGGCGCCTATCTGAAGCCCGCACTCGGCCGGCCCAATCTCACGGTGCGGACCGATACCCGGGTTCAGCAGGTGCTTTTCGCGGCAAACCGGGCTGTCGGGGTGCGGTGCGATGACGGCTCGGTGCTCAACGCCGATCGAATTGTGCTGTCTGCCGGTGCAATTGGATCAGCGCACCTGTTGCTGTTGTCCGGTGTCGGGCCGGCGGCCGAACTGGAGGCGCTCGGCGTCGAGGTGGTGGCCGGCCTGCCGGTCGGGATGCACACCGTGGACCATCCGGAATGGGTGCTGCCGGTCTCCTGGGTGCCGACTCATGACCTGCCGCCGTTGGAGGCGGTGCTCACCACCGCCGACGGCATCGAGGTGCGCCCGTACACTGCCGGCTTTGCGGCCATGGTGCACGGACCCGGGCACGACCCCGCCGAACTCCCGCACCTCGGTGTGGCGTTGATGCGCCCGCACTCGCGCGGCCGGGTCCGGTTGGCCTCTGCCGATCCGGCGGTGGCCCCGGTCATCGAGCACCGCTACGACACGGTCGCCGAGGATGTCGACGCCCTGCGGCGCGGTGCCGAATTGGCGCGCGAATTGGTCAGTCACACAGCCGAGGTCGGCGTCGAATCCTGGTCGACCTCTCAGCACCTGGCCGGGACCGCTCCGATGGGGACGGGGCCCGCCGCGGTTCTCGATCCCACCTGCCGGGTGCTGGGGGTCGACGGCCTGTGGGTCGTGGACGGGTCGATCATGCCCGCCATCACCAGCCGCGGCCCGCACGCGACCATTGCCATGATCGGTCATCGGGCCGCGGAGTTCCTCGCGACCTGAGCCGGCGGACCACCCGCAGTTGCCGACCGTCGCGGCCCGGCGCCCAGAGACCGACGAACGCCGCGGCCACAGCGAGCACCAGCGCCATCACCAGCAGTGCCGAGTTCGTCGCATCCAGGAAAGCCTGCTTGGCCAGCTCCGCGACGGTCGTACTCTGCGGACCCAGCTGCCCGGCCACGGCAAGGGCTTCGGCCAACGAGCTCAGGATCGGTTCACGAACCTCCGTGGGTAGCCCGGTCAGCTTGGAGCCCAGGTGATTCTGGTAATTGGCGGCCAGGATCGAGCCGGCCACCGCGATGCCGAGGGCGGCACCGACCTCCCTGGTGGTGTCGTTGACCGCCGACGCCACGCCCTGCTTCTCGTCGGGAACGGCTCCCATGATCGCCGATGTCGTCGGCGCGGTGCACAGGCCGATGCCGATGCTGATGATGATCAGCGGCCAGGCGTAGTCGAGATAGCTGGAGTCCAATTCGAGCAGTCGCATACACATCAGTCCGGCGGCGATGGCCAGCAGGCCCAGCGGTACGCACAGTCGCAGGCCCAGCCGAGGCAGATACCAGTGTGTGGTGGCGCTGAGGACCAGTACGGGAAGCATCAACGGGCACAGGGCGATTGCGGTCTGGATCGGGCTGTAGCCCATGACGAGCTGGATGTACTGCATGCTGACGAAGAAATAGCCGAAGTTGGCGAAGAACAGGAACGTGATGCCCACCGCTCCGGTGGCGAAGTCGGGTCGTCCGAACAGCCGGACATCCAGCAGGGGGTGCGTGCGGCTGAGTTGCGTGACGGCGAACGCGGCGGCCAGGACGACGCCGCCGGCCATGCAACCCCACACCATGGGGTGCGTCCAGCCGCGCACCGGGGCCTCGACCACCCCGAGCACGAAGATCGCCACGGCCGCGCCGATCAGGATGGCGCCGATCCAGTCCAGCGGTGCGGCGTCCTCGTCCCGTGAGGAGGGCACCGTGCAAGTCAGGATGAACAACCCTGCGCCGCAGATAGCGAAGGCCGCGAAGATGGATTGCCATGCCCAGAAGTGCAACAGCCCGCCGGTGATCAGGAATCCGAACACCGCCCCTGAGCCGACTACACCGGCCCAGATCCCAACGGCCTTGTTGCGCTCCGACTTTGGGAACGCTGCCGTCAGCAGCGACAGGGTGGCCGGCATGATGAAGGCGGCACCCGCCCCGGCGACCGCGCGTGCCGCGATCAGTTGAACGGGATCGTCGAACACCATGGGCGCGGCCGAGGCCACGATGAACACCGCAAGCCCCACCAGCAGCGCGCCACGGCGGCCGTAGCGGTCGCCGATGGCTCCGGCGGGCAGTAGCAGGCAGGCCAGCACCAGGGTGTATCCGTCGATCACCCAGGTGAGTTGGGCTTGGGAAGCGGCGGTCTCGCGGGCGATGTCGGGCAGCGCGGCGTTGAGTGCCACCATCGATGCGACCACGATCGAGACGTCCATGCAGGCCACCGCGAGTAGCCAGTACCGCTGCTTGATCGACAGATAGGCCATGCCCGGGTCGATATCCTGACTGGACTCGACGAGGGTGTGCGACATGTTGTCTCCTTCGTCGATGGAGTTTTGAGACTAACAGTCTCGGAGCGAGACCGTAAGTCTGTTTGATGGAGGTGTGACGGCGAATGACTGCCGAGAGCGGTGACCCCCGCCCGGCCCGGTCCCGGGCCCGGCTGCTGGAGGCGGCGACGGCGCTGTTGCGGTCAGGTGGACCCAGCGCGGTGACCGTCGATGCGGTCACGAGGGACGCCAATGTGGCCAGGGCGACGCTGTACCGGCACTTCCCGAGCGGAAATGACCTCCTGGCAGCGGCATTTCGCGCCCTGATACCGGCGGCGCCCATGCCGCCGGAGGAGGGCACGCTGCGTGACCGGCTGATCGCACTGGTTCAGGCGCAGGCTGACTCGATCGCCGAGGCGCCGATCAGCATCGCCGCGATGTCATGGCTGGCCCTGGGCGGCGACCTGGAGAAGTTGCCCTGGCGCACCGGCGACAGCGCCGAGGTGCGAACCCTGCGCGAGCGGGTGGCCGAGCACTATGCGCTGCCGTTCGAAGCGATTTTCGACAGCGCTGATGCCGTCGCCGAACTCGGCGAGGTGGATCGCACACAGGCCGCCGCGCTGCTGCTGGGCCCGATCGTGCTGGGCAAGCTCAGCACGGTGTCGGAGTTCGACTACACCACCTGCGTCCGCGCGGCGGTGGACGGCTTCCTGGCCACCCACCGCCGGGTCGAGCCGGCTCAGCGCAGTGAGTAACGAATCGGCAGGTGCTTGAGCCCGCCGACGAACGTGGTCGCGGAAAGCTCTGGCGTTCCGGCCAATTCGATGGAGTTCAACCGGCCCATCAGCTCGGTGAACAAGCTGTTCATCTCCATCCGGGCCAGTGCGGCGCCCAGGCAGAAGTGCACGCCGTACCCGAACGCCAGGTGCTTGTTGGGATCCCGTGCCACGTCGAAGCGGTGGGGGTTGGCGAAGACGTCCTCGTCACGGTTGCCGGAAACGTAAGCCAGGTAGACGGATTCGCCCTTGGCGATCGGCGTGCCGCGCACGACGGTGTCGGCGGTGGCGGTGCGCATGAACTCCTTGACCGGGGTGGACCACCGGATCATCTCCTCGACCGCGGTGCCCATGAGCTCGGGCTGCGCCTGCAGCCGGGCCAGCTGGTCGGGGTTCTCGATGAGCGCATGCAGTCCGCCGGAGATCGCGTCCTTGGTGGTGTCGTGCCCGGCGCTGGCGACGATGACGTAGTACGAGGCGGTGTCGACGTCGGAGAGCGGTTCCCCGTCGATGGTGCCGTTGGCGATGGCCGACGCCAGGTCCTCGGTCGGGTTGGCGCGCCGCGACGCGGTCAGCGTCGAGAAGTAGGCGAAGAAGTCCATCAGTACCGCGAGCCCGTCCTCCAGGGACTTGCCGCGTTGGTATTCCTCATCGTCGCCGCCGAACATCTCCTGGGTCAGCATGTGCATGCGGGAGTAGTCCTCCTCGGGCAGACCGAGGAGCGACATGATCACGTACAGCGGGAAGTGCACGGCGATCTCGGTGACGAAATCGCATTCCGGGCCGACCTCGCGCATTCGGTCGACGTACCGCTTGGCGAGCTCGTCGACCCGGACCTTGAGATCACGCATCGCCTTGGGGCGGAACCAGTCTGCGCCGATGGCGCGGACCTTGCGGTGGTGCGGGTCGTCCATGTGGATCAGCGTGCGCAGGCCCATGCCGGCTTCGAGCTGCGCCTTGGCCATGTCGTCGGCGGCCGCGGTGGCCAGCAGCGGCCGGGGCTCGCTGATGAACAGCTCGTTGTCACGCTCCACTGCCATGATGTCGGCGTGTTTGGTGATCGCCCAGAACGGGCGGTAGGGGGCGTTGTCCACCCAGGCCACCGGATTGTTGGCGCGCAACTGGGTCAGCGCGGTGTGCAGGCGTGCGTCGTCGGCGTAAGCCGTCGGGTCGGCGAGCACCTTCGCGGCGTCATCCATCGTCGGCGCGCTCATACAGACTCCTCCCGGGGCGGGTACTTGACGGGTGTCAATTCCCACCATATGTGATCGGCGCCACGTAAGGGAGGCGAATTTTCCGATCGGCCCCGTACGCTCGCAGCCATGCGGTCAGGGCGGCGCGTCGTCGCGTTGCTGGCAATGCTGGCGATGCTGGTCACCGGTTGCGTGCGTGGCGGCGGTGAGGCCGTGACACCCGGTCATCGGCCCGGGCCCCCGCAGGGCCTGGCCCAGGGGACCGACCCGGCGCTGGTCCGGACGGCCTCCGGAACCCTGCGTGGCACAGTGCTATCCGACCATCGGCTGTTCGCCGGGATCCCGTACGGCGCGGCCCCTGTCGGGCCGATGCGGTTCGCGGCGCCGGCTCCGGCCCCGGCCTGGCCGGGGGAGCGCGACGCCACCCGGCCGGGTCCGCGCTGCATCCAGGACCCCGATGCCGATCCGGAACGCGGGGCCAATACCGCCGAGGACTGCCTGTCGCTCAATGTCTGGACGCCGCCGGTCTCGGGTGAGTTGCGGCCCGTCATGGTGTGGATCCACGGTGGTGCGTTCGTGGGCGGCAGCAGCGGCATCTATGACGCGGCGCGATTGGCCGCGCGCGGCGACATCATCGTGGTGACGATCAACTACCGGCTCGGTGCCCTGGGATTCCTCGCCCATCCGGCCCTCGGTGCGGGCGGCGACATCGGCAACTACGGCCTGGCCGACCAGCAGGCGGCACTGCGGTGGGTGCGGGACAACATCGCCGACTTCGGCGGCGACCCGGAAAAGGTCACCGTGGCAGGCGAATCGGCGGGTGGCATGTCGGTGTGCGATCACCTGGTCTCACCGGGTTCGGCGGGGTTGTTCCGCGCCGCGATCCTGATGAGCGCCCCGTGCCAGGCGCAGGCCGATGTCACCGTCGCGACGCGGCGGTCGCTCGATTACGCCGCCGCGGCCGGATGTCCAGATCCGGTGTCTGCCGCAGCCTGCCTGCGCGCGCTGCCGGTGGACGGGCTGCGGAAACCGGTGTGGTACTTCAACATCGGCAGTGACGAGCTGACCGGCCCGGTCACCGGCTCGGCGCTGATTCCGCAGGAGCCGGTGGCGGCGTTCGCGTCGGGGCGGACCGAACCGGTTCCGGTCCTGATCGGCACCACCCGTGATGAGTTCACACTCTTCGTGGCGCTGCGCTATCTGCGGGAGAATCAGCGCTACGTGCCGGAGGATTACCCGCGGTTGCTGTCCGAGACATTCGGCGGCGATGCGGCAGCTGTCGGTGCGCACTACCCGATCGACCGGTATGGCGGTGTGGCGCAGTCCTATTCGGCCGCGGTCACCGACGGCTACTTCTCTTGCGTGTCGGACCGCATCGCCGGTGAGCTGTCGCGCACCGGCCCGGTGTACGCGTACGAGTTCAACGACCGCACCGCCCCGGCGCCGGAGGTCATGCGAACGCTGCCCTTCCCGGTGGGGGCCAGCCACTCACTGGAGTTGCGCTATCTGTTCGACGTCGGCGGGGCGCCCCCGTTGAACCCCGCCCAGCAACGCCTCGCCGACCAGATGATCGACTACTGGGCCGCTTTTGTGCACGCCGGTGACCCCGCGGTCGACGGTCAGCCGGATTGGCCCGGGTTCGATCCGGCGGGCGACGGCGCCCGAATGTCGTTGCGGGCCGACGGGAGTCGCGTCGACAATGACTACGCTCGCGTGCATCAATGCCCGTTCTGGGCGGGGCTGAGGGAGAAGTGAACTCGATGGCGACACCGGATCCGCAGGCTTTCGCCGAACAGTGGGTGAGGGCGTGGAACGCGCACGACGTGGAGGCGGTACTGGCTCATTTCCACGACGACGTGGTGTTCAGTTCACCGGTCGCCGCCCGGGTGCTGCCCGAGAGCGGCGGCGTGGTGCGGGGCAAGGAGGCGTTGCGTCACTACTGGACCACGGCGCTGGCCGGCATGCCCGATCTGCACTTCGAGGTGCTCGCGACCTACCGCGGCCAATCGGCTCTGGTGATCCACTACCGCAACCAGCGGGGTGGGTTGGTCAACGAGGTGCTGTTGTTCGACGGCGAGCTGGTGCGCGAGGGGCACGGCACCTACCTGGACTAGGCCGGCGTCACCCAGGTGGTGATGTCGGCGTGCACCACCTCGACGCCGTGGCGGTCGGTGATACTGACCGGCACGACGATGTCGGTGCCCTCGGTGATGGTGCTGAAATCCGGCGGCGTGAGTTCGGCCGTGGCCCGTAGGGAAGTAGTGGCCTTGGCCAGGTACTGCACATTCATGGCTTTGGGAATCCAGCGGTGCGTCGTCGGCACCGTGGCCTCCATCAACATGCCCATCGCCATCTCGGCGGCATTGCACGATGCGATGGCGTGCACGGTGTGCAGGTGGTTGTAGACGTAGAACCACTTGGGCACCGTCACCTCGGCCAGTCCCGGTTCCATGCGCCGCACGTGGGGGAGCACCGACGCGAAGTACGGCACCCGGGCCATGGCCGCGGCGGAGAACAGCCGCGAACCCAGGGGCTTGTCCGATAGCTGCTGCCACATCCGATACGTGCTGGTCGACTGGGTCACCGGCCAGACCTTACTCGTGAGTAAGAACGAGCGGCATCTCGAGTGTGGCCCTTGTGTACGCTCGATGCCGGTTTTGCGTGCACAGCGCCCACGCTCGACTGGTTCCCACCTGCTCGATCACGGATTTGGAGCACGCCCCGATCTAGGGCATACTGTTCGGGTTGCCTTGCGCCGGGTATTCCTGGCCGGGCATACGACCCGCGCCCCCACGGGCGCATCCGGTCCCAACATAGATCGCAACTGATTTTCAGGGCGAGAAAATGTGCGCGAGGGCGACACGCCCGACCGCGGGGGCCGGTGGACCACAGACAGGTAAACAGCGGCGGCAATACTCGGCGCATCCGCGCGGGGGTACCAGGCCCGACGGGTTTCGGTGGGTTTTCCCATCGAGGCTCCGATACGGCCGGCCGATGTACGAAGTAGAGGTAGGAGAAGCGTGGCGGGACAGAAGATCCGCATCAGGCTCAAGGCCTACGACCATGAGGCCATTGATGCCTCGGCGCGCAAGATCGTCGAGACGGTCACCCGTACCGGTGCCAGTGTGGTGGGCCCCGTGCCGCTGCCGACCGAGAAGAACGTGTACTGCGTCATTCGGTCGCCGCACAAGTACAAGGACTCGCGGGAGCATTTCGAAATGCGCACCCACAAGCGCCTGATCGACATCCTCGACCCGACGCCGAAGACGGTTGACGCGCTCATGCGCATCGATCTGCCGGCCAGTGTCGACGTCAACATCCAGTAGGAGACCCGAGAAAAATGGCTAGAAAAGGCATTTTGGGCACCAAGCTGGGCATGACGCAGGTGTTCGATGAGAACAACAAAGTCGTCCCGGTGACGGTCGTGAAGGCCGGCCCCAACGTGGTGACCCTTATCCGTACCCCCGAGCGTGACGGCTACAGTGCCGTGCAGCTCGCCTATGGCGAGATCAGCCCGCGCAAGGTCAACAAGCCCGTCACCGGTCAGTTCGCCGCCGCGGGTGTCAACCCGCGCCGCCACCTGGCTGAGCTGCGGGTCGACGAGGCCGCCGCCGCCGAGTACGAGGTGGGCCAGGAGCTGACCGCCGAGATCTTCGCCGACGGTGCTTACGTCGACGTGACCGGCACCAGCAAGGGCAAGGGCTTCGCCGGCACCATGAAGCGTCACGGCTTCGCCGGTCAGGGCGCTGCGCACGGTGCCCAGGCGGTGCACCGTCGTCCCGGCTCCATCGGTGGCTGCGCCACCCCGGGCCGCGTGTTCAAGGGCACCCGGATGTCGGGCCGCATGGGCCACGACCGGGTGACCACGCAGAACCTGAAGGTTCACAAGGTCGATGCCGAGAACGGCGTGCTGTTGATCAAGGGCGCCATCCCCGGACGCAACGGTGGTCTGGTGGTTGTCCGCAGCGCAATCAAGCGAGGCGAGAAGTAATGACTTTGAAGATTGACGTTAAGACGCCGGCAGGCAAGAAGGACGGCTCCGTGGAGCTTCCGGCTGCCCTCTTCGACGTCGAGCCCAACATCGCTCTGATGCACCAGGTCGTCAACGCTCAGTTGGCCGCCAAGCGCCAGGGCACCCACTCGACGAAGACCCGCGGTGAGGTCTCCGGTGGCGGCAAGAAGCCGTACCGGCAGAAGGGCACCGGCCGGGCGCGTCAGGGTTCGACCCGCGCACCGCAGTTCACCGGCGGTGGCATCGTCCACGGCCCGCAGCCGCGCGACTACAGCCAGCGGACCCCGAAGAAGATGATCGCCGCCGCCCTGCGCGGTGCGCTCTCGGACCGGGCCCGCAACGAGCGGATCCACGCGATCACCGAGCTGATCGAGGGTCAGACCCCGTCGACCAAGAGCGCCAAGGCGTTCCTGGGCAGCCTGACCGAGAACAAGAAGGTTCTCGTCGTCATCGGCCGCACCGATGAGGTCGGCGCCCGCAGCGTCCGCAACCTGCCTGGTGTGCATGTGATCTCGCCGGATCAGCTGAACACCTACGACGTGCTCAACGCTGACGACGTGGTGTTCTCGGTCGAGGCCCTGAACGCCTACATCTCGGCGAATACCAAAGAGGAGGTGTCGGCCTGATGGCTACCGTGACCGACCCCCGCGACATCATCCTGGCCCCGGTCATCTCGGAGAAGTCGTACGGGCTGATCGAGGACAACGTGTACACGTTCATCGTGCACCCGGACTCCAACAAGACGCAGATCAAGATCGCCATCGAGAAGATCTTCGACGTCAAGGTGAGCTCGGTGAACACCGCCAACCGGCAGGGCAAGCGCAAGCGCACCCGCTCGGGCTTCGGCAAGCGCAAGGACACCAAGCGCGCCATCGTGACCCTGGCCGCCGGCAGCAAGCCGATCGAACTGTTCGGAGCCCCGGCCTAAAGCCGGGAACTAAGAGGATTTAACTGATATGGGAATTCGCAAGTACAAGCCGACGACCCCCGGTCGTCGCGGTGCCAGCGTCTCCGATTTCGCCGAGATCACTCGTTCGACTCCGGAGAAATCGCTGATTCGCCCGCTGCACGGCAAGGGTGGACGTAACGCCCACGGCCGCATCACCACCCGGCACAAGGGTGGCGGCCACAAGCGTGCCTACCGCGTCATCGACTTCCGTCGCCATGACAAGGACGGCGTCAACGCCAAGGTCGCGCACATCGAGTACGACCCCAACCGCACCGCGAACATCGCGCTGCTTCACTTCCTGGACGGCGAGAAGCGCTACATCATCGCGCCGCAGGGCCTGAAGCAGGGTGACGTGATCGAGCAGGGGCCGAACGCCGACATCAAGCCGGGCAACAACCTGCCGCTGCGCAACATCCCCGCCGGCACCGTGATCCACGCTGTGG
Source organism: Mycolicibacterium neworleansense (assembly GCF_001245615.1). Lineage (NCBI taxonomy): Bacteria > Bacillati > Actinomycetota > Actinomycetes > Mycobacteriales > Mycobacteriaceae > Mycobacterium > Mycolicibacterium neworleansense. The sequence goes on along the minus strand of NZ_CWKH01000001.1, from coordinate 3,102,178 downwards.
AGCTGCGGCCCGGTGGCGGTGCCAAGCTGGCCCGCTCGGCGGGCGTGAGCATCCAGCTGCTGGGTAAGGAAGGCGCCTACGCCTCGCTGCGTATGCCGTCCGGTGAGATCCGTCGCGTCGACGTGCGCTGCCGCGCCACCGTCGGCGAGGTGGGCAACGCCGAGCAGGCCAACATCAACTGGGGCAAGGCCGGCCGTATGCGGTGGAAGGGCAAGCGCCCGACTGTCCGTGGTGTCGTGATGAACCCGGTCGACCACCCGCACGGTGGTGGTGAAGGCAAGACCTCCGGTGGTCGCCACCCGGTCAGCCCGTGGGGCAAGCCCGAGGGCCGCACCCGCAAGCCCAACAAGCCGAGCGACAAGCTCATCGTCCGTCGCCGGCGCACCGGCAAGAAGCGCTAGGCCGCGGAAGGAGTAGCAGCGATGCCTCGTAGTCTTAAAAAGGGTCCGTTCGTCGACGACCATCTGCTCAAGAAGGTCGACGTTCAGAACGAGAAGAACACCAAGCAGGTCATCAAGACCTGGTCGCGTCGGTCGACCATCCTCCCCGACTTCATCGGGCACACCTTTGCGGTGCATGACGGCCGCAAGCATGTCCCGGTGTTCGTCACCGAGGCGATGGTCGGGCACAAGCTCGGCGAGTTCGCCCCGACGCGCACCTTCAAGGGTCACATCAAGGACGACCGGAAGAGCAAGCGGCGATGAGTAACACAGTCAGTAATGTCATCGAATATCCGTCCGCAACCGCCAAGGCGCGCTTTGTGCGCGTCTCGGCCAGCAAGGCCCGCCGCGTCATCGATCTGGTCCGCGGCAAGAGCGTCGAGGAAGCCCTCGACATCTTGCGGTGGGCGCCGCAGGCCGCAAGCGAGCCGGTTGCCAAGGTGATCGCCAGCGCTGCCGCCAACGCGCAGAACAACGAGGGCCTGGACCCGACGACCCTGGTGGTCGCCACCGTCTACGCAGACGAGGGCCCGACCGCCAAGCGCATCCGTCCGCGTGCCCAGGGGCGTGCGTTCCGGATTCGCAAGCGCACCAGCCACATCACGGTGATCGTCGAGAGCCGTCCGCCCAAGCAGAAGGGTGCGGGCGCCGGTTCGGCACGTAGCCGTCGTGCTCAGGGCAGCAAGGCCGCCACGAAGAAGTCTGCCGAGACGAAGGGAGGCTCGGAGTAGTGGGCCAGAAGATCAATCCCCACGGTTTCCGGCTCGGTATCACCACCGAGTGGAAGTCCCGTTGGTACGCCGACAAGCAGTACTCGGACTACGTGAAGGAAGACGTCGCCATCCGGCGTCTGCTGGCCACTGGTCTGGAGCGCGCCGGTATCGCCGACGTGGAGATCGAGCGCACCCGCGACCGGGTCCGCGTTGACATCCACACCGCGCGTCCCGGCATCGTCATCGGACGCCGCGGCACCGAGGCCGACCGCATCCGCGCCGACCTGGAGAAGCTGACCGGCAAGCAGGTTCAGCTGAACATCCTCGAGGTGAAGAACCCTGAGTCGCAGGCTCAGCTCGTCGCCCAGGGTGTTGCCGAGCAGCTGAGCAACCGCGTGGCGTTCCGTCGCGCGATGCGTAAGGCGATCCAGTCGGCCATGCGTCAGCCCAACGTCAAGGGCATCCGGGTGCAGTGCTCGGGTCGCCTCGGCGGTGCTGAGATGAGCCGCTCGGAGTTCTACCGCGAGGGTCGGGTTCCGCTGCACACGCTGCGCGCGGACATCGACTACGGCCTCTACGAGGCCAAGACCACCTTCGGCCGGATCGGCGTGAAGGTGTGGATCTACAAGGGCGACATCGTCGGTGGCAAGCGTGAGCTCACCGCCGCCGCGCCGGCCAGTGACCGGCCGCGTCGTGAGCGTCCGTCGGGCACCCGGCCGCGTCGCAGCGGCACCGAAGCCGGCCGCGCCGCGACCGGTGACGATGCACCGGCCGCAACCGAGGCCGCGGCTGCTTCGGCACCCGCAGCTGAGAGCACGGAGAACTAATCATGCTGATTCCCCGCAAGGTCAAGCACCGCAAGCAGCATCACCCTCGGCAGCGTGGCATCGCCAGCGGCGGCACGTCGGTGAGCTTCGGTGACTACGGCATTCAGGCCCTCGGCCATGCCTACATCACCAACCGGCAGATCGAGTCCGCTCGTATCGCCATCAACCGGCACATCAAGCGTGGCGGCAAGGTGTGGATCAACATCTTCCCGGACCGCCCGCTGACCAAGAAGCCTGCCGAGACCCGCATGGGTTCCGGTAAGGGTTCGCCGGAGTGGTGGATCGCCAACGTCAAGCCGGGACGCATTTTGTTCGAGATCAGCTACCCCGACGAGAAGATCGCCAAGGAAGCCCTGACTCGCGCAATCCACAAGCTGCCGATCAAGGCACGCATCGTGAGTCGAGAGGAGCAGTTCTGATGGCAGTGGGAACTACGCCTGGTGAACTGCGCGAACTGTCCGACACCGAGTTGAAGGACAAGCTGCGCGAGTCGAAGGAAGAGCTGTTCAACCTGCGCTTCCAGATGGCGACCGGTCAGCTGGCCAACAACCGTCGGCTGCGCACTGTGCGCCAGGAGATCGCACGGGTGTACACCGTGCTGCGTGAACGTGAGTTGGGTCTGGCTTCCGGGCCCGGAGGTGAGGAAAGCTAATGGCGGAGACTAAGGGCCCCAAGCACACTCCGCGCACCGAAGAGACCCGTGGCCGTCGCAAGACCGCCATCGGCTACGTGGTGAGCGACAAGATGCAGAAGACCATCGTGGTCGAGCTGGAAGATCGTAAGAGCCACCCGCTCTACGGCAAGATCATCCGGACCACCAAGAAGGTCAAGGCGCACGACGAGAACGGCGACGCCGGTATCGGCGACCGCGTCTCGCTGATGGAGACCCGGCCGCTGTCGGCCTCCAAGCGGTGGCGCCTGGTCGAGGTTCTCGAGAAGGCGAAGTAGCGAAGGCTCCTTCTCTTTCTCCTGCGCGAGCAGACTGAAAAGTGCCCCAAACCTTCGGGTTTGGGGCACTTTTGCGTCCACGGCCTGGCATCAGGCAGCAGGCGGCATCAGCACTGTGTCGATGAGGTACACGGTGGCGTTGGCGGTGTGGACGCCCCCACAGACCACCGATGCGTCGTTGACTTTCAGCGCGTCACCCGAGCCGGTCACCGACACGGATGCGCCCTGGACGGTCGGGTGGGTGCCGGCGACTTTGGCCGGGCTGGCCTGCCCCGGCACCACGTGATAGGTCAGGATCTTGGTCAGCATCGCGGAGTCCGTCTTCAGGACCTCGATGGTGGCCGGGTCGATCTTGGCGAAGGCGTCGTCGGTGGGCGCGAACACGGTGAACTCACCCCCGTTGAGGGTGTCCACCAGGTTCACGTTCGGATTCAGCTTCCCGGACAGCGCCGCGGTCAGTGTGGTCAGCAGCGGGTTGTTCGACGCCGCGACGGTGACCGGATCCTGTGCCATCCCGACCACCGAACCCGGGCCGGACGGCACCTTCTCCGCGTAGGCCGTGCAACCGGGGCCCACCAGGTCTGATGCCGGGTCTCCGGCCATCGGCGCCGCGGGCGCACTGGTGACCGCCGGTGTGCCGGGTGCGGAGCGTGCGGTGTCGTTCGAGCAGGCGGGCAGCGCGAACATGGCTGCGGCGGCCATCCCTGCCACCGCGGCTGACTTGTAGAGGATGAACATCTTCCGACTCCCTGTAGGTGATTGACGGTGACCGCCGTCACTTTCTCGGTCAGTGGGTATTCGGAGCGGGGACGGATCCGGATGGGATTTGATCCGAACCAATCCGGCAGGGCGTCGGTACCGAATACCGGAGCATGTACACCTTGCTGCTCATCGGATTCCTCGGCGGTCTTATCACCGGCATCTCGCCGTGCATCCTGCCGGTACTGCCCGTGATCTTCTTCTCGGGTGCGCAGAGTGCCCGCGTGACCGAATCGGACGGCGCGACGATCGTCGCGTCGAAACCGACCATGGCCGAGACGCTGCGGCCCTATCGCGTGATCGCCGGGCTGGTCCTGAGCTTCAGCGTGGTGACGCTGGCCGGCTCGGCGCTGCTGCAGCTGTTGCACCTGCCCCAGGACGCGCTCCGCTGGGCGGGATTGCTGGCGCTGACGCTGATCGGGTTGGGCCTGATCTTCCCGCGCTTCGAGCAGATGCTGGAGAAGCCGTTCAGCCGGATACCGCAGAAGCAGTTCGCCTCCGGGAGTAGCGGTTTCGGCCTGGGCCTGGCGCTCGGCGTGCTCTATGTGCCGTGCGCGGGTCCGGTGCTCGCGGCGATCGTCGTAGCCGGCGCAACCGGTTCGATCGGTGCCAACACCGTCGCACTGACCTTGTCGTTCGCCGTGGGTGCCGCGCTGCCTCTGCTGGTCTTCGCGCTGGCGGGCCGGCGAGTTGCCGAGCGGGTCAACGCATTCCGCCGTCAGCAGCGCAAGATCCGGCTGATCGGGGGAATCGTGATGCTGGTTTTCGCGCTGGCGTTGGCCGCCAATGTCCCGGCGAAGTTGCAGCGGGCGATTCCCGATTACACCAGCGGGCTACAGGACCGGGTCGCCACCGCCGGTGAGGTTCAGGACAGGCTGAGTCCGACGGGTAGCGGGGAGTTGTCGAAGTGCATCGAGGGCGCAGAGGAACTCCAGAACTGCGGTGCGGCACCGGACATCACCGGCATCGCCGGTTGGCTCAACACCCCAGAGGGCGCGCCGGTCGACCTCAAGTCGCTGCGTGGCAGGGTGGTGCTGGTCGATTTCTGGGCGTACTCGTGCATCAACTGCCAGCGCGCGATTCCCCACGTCGTCGACTGGTACGGCAGATACAAGGATTCCGGCCTCACCGTAATCGGCGTGCACACTCCGGAGTACGCGTTCGAGCGGGTTCCCGGCAATGTGGCGAAAGGCGCGGCTGACCTGGGCATCACCTATCCGGTCGCGCTGGACAACTCGTATTCGACCTGGACGAACTTCGAGAACCGGTATTGGCCGGCCGAGTACCTGATCGATGCGAATGGCGTTGTGCGGCATGTGAAGTTCGGTGAGGGTGGCTACGACACGACGGAACGGTTGATCCGCGAGTTGCTCACCGACGCGAAGAACACCAGCTTGCCGGCCCCGGTGAATGCACCCGATGTCACGCCGACGACGGCGCTGACCCCCGAGACGTATCTCGGGGTCGGCAAGGAGATCAACTACGCCGGCGGCGGGACGTACGACGAGGGCGACGCGGCGTTCGATTACCCGAAGAACCTGCCCGCGGACTCGTTCGCCCTGCAAGGACCCTGGCACCTCGACTACCAAGGTGCGACGGCCAACGGCGCCGGTTCGGCCATCAAGCTCGACTATCAGGCCAGGAACGTCTACCTCGTCGTGGGTGGCACCGGCACCGTGACGGTGCTGCGCGGCGGTGAGACGACAACCGTGCCGGTCAGTGGCCCGCCAACCCTGCGGCAGATCGTCAGTGACCGCGACGTGCAGCGTGGCGAGATCGAGGTCCGGTTGAGCCAAGGGCTGCAGGCATTCTCGTTCACCTACGGGTGACCGGCGATGAGCGCTGCCGAATCGGCGCTAGGCTACCCATTGATGGCCCGATCGCCGGACGTGAGCACCGTACTCGACGCCCAACTGCGCCGGGTGGCCCGCGGCGACGCCGAAGCATTCGAAGCGCTGTACGACGCCACCAGCGCCCGGGTCTACGGATTGATCCTGCGCATCCTGCGCGACCCCGGTTACAGCGAAGAGACAGCGCAGGACGTCTACGCCCAGGTGTGGCGCAACGCTTCGGACTACGACCCGCAGCAGGGTTCGGCGCTGGCCTGGCTCATGACCTTGGCGCACCGCCGCGCGGTGGATCGGGTGCGGTCCGAGGTGGCCTCAAGCCGGCGCGAGGCGCGTTACGTCGCGGTGAGCACCGAACCCGCCACCGATGTGGTCGCGGATTCGGCGATCCGGACCGACGAGCGACGGCAGGTGGCCGACTGCCTGGGATCTCTGACCGACCTGCAACGGCAGGTCATCGAGCTGGCGTACTACGACGGGTTGACCTACCCCCAGGTGTCCGAACGGTTGTCGACAAGTCTGGGCACGGTCAAGACCCGGATGCGCGACGGACTGCGCCGCCTGCGTGATTGCCTGGGGGTGAGATGACCAGCGATTCCGACCTGCCGGACCTGGCGACGGCTTACGCGCTGGACGCGGTTTCCGACGCCGAGCGCGCCGACATCGAACACCGGCTGGCTGAGGCTCCCGCCGAGGTCGCCGACGCATTCCGCGCCGAGGTACGTGTGGTGCGCGAGGCGATGGCGAGGGCCTCTGCGACGGTCGCGGTGACCCCGCCGGCGTCGCTGCGGCAACAGGCACTTGCGGTGTCCCGCGACCCGCACCGTGACAGTTTCCGTTGGCGCACGGGGTTGCTGGCCACGGCGGCTGCTGTGGTGGTCGCCGCGGGCGGCTTCGGGGCGGGATTGGCCCTGCGCCCGTTGACCGCCCCGACGACAGCCGAGCAGGTGCTGTCGGCCGGCGATGTCCGCACGGTGACCGGGCAACTGGCGGCCGGTGGCACGGCGACCTTCATGTATTCGCGCGACGAGCGGAGCGGTGTCCTGGTGATGAACAACGCCGCGCCACCACCGCCCGGGATGGTCTATCAGATGTGGCTGATGACCGATCAGGGCCCGGAGTCGGCGGGCACGATGGGGGCCATCGCACCGTCGACCACCGCCATGGTGCGTGACTTGGGGGATTCGAGCGCGTTGGCGTTCACCATGGAGCCTGACGGCGGGTCGACGCAGCCGACAGGGGAGATGGTGGCCCGGCTGTCGTTGACGTGAGGACGAGGCCGGTCCTAGTCCAACTTGGTCGCCATCTCCAGCCGGTCCATCCCCGACGGTTCGACGTGATCGCCGAACTCGAACTTCACCGAATCGAATTTTCCGGTGAACGGGAACGGCGCCCTGTCGGCGTAGTCGTCGCACACCGGTGACACGTTGTCCATGCCGACGTCGAAGCACTCTGTCCCGCAACGCTGTGGCACCTGCCGTTCGACGCGGGCCTGTGCCACCTGGCTGCCGTCGACCGAGATCGTCACTGAGGCGGGGGCTCCGGGCTGGGGCCTGTCAGGGGCGAAGTCGACGACGATGGTGTGTCTACCGGGTGACAGCGCTTCCTCAGCAATCGCGTCGTAGCGTTCGATCCCGAAATAGTTGTAGTGGTACCGGACTTTGCCCTCCCACAGGAACAACGCGAAGCCTGCGGCATCGCCGCCGAGCGCCGCGAGCACGCCCTCGGCACCACTATCGGGAATCTCTACCGGCACGGTGATCTGGTGCGGCACCCCGACCATCTTGGGTGCCGACCCCTCGGGCAACCGGATCATGCCCGGATAGAACGTGACTTCCTTGCGTCCGGTGAAGAAGCTGGGCCGCAGGGTCACATCGAGTCGTTCGGCGAACCGGTCGTCGATCGGCAGCACGTTGTACTTGGCCGCTTCGGCGAGGAACATGTCTTTTAGCTCAGCGAGTTTCGCGGGCTGTTCCTCGGCGAGGTCCATCGATTCGCTGAAGTCGTCGCCGATGTTGTACAGCTCCCACTTGTCGTCGTCGTAGGAGAAGGTTCCCGCGGTTTCCCAGGGCAGTCGTCCGTGCCGGCAGCAGGCGATCCAGCCGTCGTGATACATCGCCCGGTTGCCCATCATCTCGAAGTACTGCTTGTCGTGCGCGCTCTTGGCATCGCCGTCGGCGAACGAGTAGGCAAAGCTGGTTCCTTCGATCGGTCGCTGGATATACCCGTTGACCTCAACCGGCTCGCGGACTCCGACGACCTCCAAAAGTGTTGGTAGAACGTCGATGACGTGGTGGAACTGCGAACGCACCGCACCGTGTTCGGAGATCTTGTCGGGCCAGGAGACGATCATGCTGTTACGGGTGCCGCCGAAGTGCGACGCCACCTGTTTGGTCCACTGGAACGGGGTATCGCCCGCATGGGCCCAGCCCACCGCATAATGCGGGGAGGTGCCCGGCAGGCCCCACTTGTCGATGAACCGCAAGGACTCCTCGATGGACGGTTGCTGGCCGTTGAGGCTCATCAGCTCGTTCGGTGTTCCGATCAATGAACCCTCGCCAGAGGATCCGTTGTCGCCGAGGATGTAGATGACGATGGTGTTGTCCAGTTCGCCGATCGCGTCGATGGCGTCGACTACGCGACCGACCTCGTAGTCGGTGTGCTCCAGGAAGTCGGCGAAGTTCTCCGCCTGGCGGGCGAACAGCGCTTGATGTTCGGCAGGCTGGCTTTCCCACGATGGGATCTGGTCGGGGCGTTCGGTGAGCCGGGTCCCGGCTGGGATGATCCCCATGTCGAGCTGGTTCTGGTGCACGGTCTTGCGGTATTCGTCCCAGCCCATGTCGAAGCGGCCTTCGTTACGACCCCGCCAGTCCAGCGGTGGTTGATGGGGGGCATGTGCTGCGCCCGTCGAGAAGTATCCAAAGAAGGGCCGGTCGGGTGCGATGGTCTTCTGAGCCTGGATCCAGGCGATGGCGTCGTCGGCGAGGTCCCGCGTGAGGTGGTAGCCGTCCTCTGGGCGGGCCGGGGGTTCGACGGGTGTGGTGTTCCGGATCAGCGACGGATAGAACTGGTCGGTCTCGCCGGAGATGAACCCGTAGAAGTAGTCGAAGCCCTGGTTAGTGGGCCAGTTGTCGAACGGCCCGGCCGGGCTGGTCTGGTTGTCGGGAACGTTGTGGTTCTTGCCCCACCAGGCAGAGGTGTAGCCGGCCTGCTTGAGCAGTTCACCCATGGTCGCGCAACTCTTGGGGATGATGCCGCAGTATCCGGGGTAACCGGTGGCCATCTCCTGGATGACGCCGGTGGCCACGGAGTGGTGGTTGCGCCCGGTCAACAGTGCGGCCCGCGTGGGTGAGCACAGTGCGGTGGTGTGGAACTGGTTGTAGAACAAGCCACGCTCGTGCAGCCGTTCGGCCGTCGGCATGCGGACCAAACCGCCGTTGACGCTGGGCCAGCCGAAGCCCACATCGTCGAGCAGGACCAGCAGGATGTTGGGCGAACCCGCAGGGGCTTGGCGCACCGGCGGAAAGTCCGGTGTCGAATCCTGCGCGTACAAGTTGATGGTGGCATTGGGAAACGTCCACTCCGGCTCCGGCAGGTGATAACGATCGAGATACAGCGGGAATGCGGAATTCGGATCGTCAGCCATGAAATCGATCCTGTCAGGGGTCACGCCGACATGCCAGGAATCCGCGCGAATCAGTCTGCATGCGTTGATGATCAATTTGATTGATCGGGTAGTGCGCGACGAGCCGACAGCAATTGCGGGTGGCTGAATCACTTTGGCGATCGATGCAGGGGCGGAGCCGGTGGCGGGGCGTTCGATCAGCGCATTCAGCTTTCGGTGGAGCTGTGGAATCAGCTGGCGCGCAATGCCGACTGCTTCGCTGCCGCAATTAAGGATCGCTCGAGAAATTTCGCATTAGGCGAGCCAACACTGCGGGCCGGGGCTTAGGCTGCTTCGAGTGACTGCCCGGATAACTCGACTGTTTGCCGCAGCACTCGTCGCCTCGGTGGCCATCATGCCAGGGACCGCCGCGGCCGCCCCCGGCGATGATCCGTCGTTGGTGAGTACCCCGACATTGAACTTGCGGACGCTTGGACTGAATCCGGATATCGCTCTATATGGCATTCAGGGCTCGCAGACCCTGACAATTCCGGTGCCGCGCGGACTGATCCCCGCCGAGCTGGTTGCCACGGTGCAACTTCCGGTCAATACCCGCGGCGGCACCCTTGAGGTGAGCCAGGATCAGCGGGTCTTGTCGCGGGTGCCGTTGCCGCGGGATCAATCGCCGATCACGATTCCGCTGGCCGGCGCCCGGGTCGTGGAAAACGCAGTGACGGTGCAACTGACCAGCTACCTGACCGTGCCGGACGACTACTGCGCATATGACCCGACGAACCCGCTGCGGTTGATCAACAGCGACGTTGCATTCACGGGTACCGAACAGCCACCGACGGTGATCGCCGACTTCTTGCCGCCGGTACTGAGCAAGCTCACTCTGTTCGTCCCGCCCAATCCGTCGCAATCCGAGTCCGACGCCGCAATCCGCATCGCGACGGCGGTGGTGGCGCGGTATGGCCTGCAACGTCCCGCCGTCGACATCGTGACGACCGACGGCGGTCCGGTGGCGCCGCCACAGCCCCTGGAGCGGCAGGTGATCGTGCGCGAGGGAGACGCGCCCGGACTGAGCCTGCAGGGTCCCAATGGTGTTCCGGCCCTGCTCATCTCGGGCCCTGCCGGAGAGGTCACGAACCAGGCCCGGTTGCTGTCCAGTGACATCTCGCAGCTTGCCGTGCAGTCGAAGGCCGTGGTGGGGCCGCTTTCCAATACTCCGCAGCTGCCGCCCGACCACACCACGATCCGTAAGCTCGGCCAGCCCGGCGTCAACGCCACCGCGCTGGTAAATCCGCGTGTCACGGTTCCGCTGGACCAGACCCGGCTGGGCCGTGCGGTGCGCGATGTGAGAGTTCACCTGCAGGGGTCGTACACCCCGTTGCCGGCCAGCACCGCGGGCCAGGTGGTGGTCAGCATCGGTGGGCAGACCATCGACCGTTGGTCTACCGAGGCAAACGGCAGGATCGACAGGTGGGTCGACGTACCCGACTGGCTTCTGCAGCGCTACACCAATCTGGACATCGCGGTCGACGCGGCCGGTAACACCGGTCGGTGCGGCGAGTTCCAGCCGATCACCCTGACCATCGACGGCGAAACCCCGGTGGAGACCAAGCTGGCCAAACCTCCTGTCCCGTCTGGTTTTCAGTCGTTGCCGCAGGCCTTGATGCCGCGGGTCGTGGTAGGGATGGACTCGGGGTTCGCGAACCTGCGTCGTGCGGTACAGATCCTGACGGGGCTGCAGCGCCTGAGCTCACGTCCCTTCGATGCCGAGGTCCGCTCGCTGGGCGACGCCGTCGCCTCGCCCAGTCCCGCGTTGCTGATCAGCGCCGACGGCTGGAACGACGGGCGGATCGTGCTGCCCGTCGCGGTGAATTCCGAGGGCGTGATCACCGTCGAAAACGTTGACGGATCGGGCAACTCATCCACGTTGACGTTGGATCCGACGGTCGGCTTCGGATCCCTGCAGACCGTCTACTCAGGTGGACGCTCGGTGCTGGTAGCCACGTCCAGCCAGGCCCCCCAGGAACTGGACCGGCTGTTGAACTGGCTGGACGGCGACGTCATGCGGTGGTCTGGTCTGTCCGGCAACGCCGCACTCGCCATGCCGGGCCGGGCGCCGTTCACCCTGACCACTCCGGCCGCCGGCCAAGAGGAAAGCGCGACGGCCGGTACTCATAAGGATTTGCGGCTGTGGGTCGGCGCCGGCGTCGTGGTGCTCGCGGCGCTGGGGGCTGGGTTGGTCGCATGGCGTGGGCGGTCCCGGGGACAGTCGTGACGACGACGCTGGAAGGCACCCGGCGCGATTGGGACCGGCTGGCGCAGTGGTGGTTCGGTCTGCCTCCGACGGTCCGGCTGGTGGCGCGCTGGGCGCTGATCGGGGTGCTCACGTTGGTGGCATTCCGTGCGAGTCTGCGCAACCTGGTCGAGACCACGCTGGCCGGAGGTCTCATCGGTTATGTCTGGATGGTCCCGATCGCCGCCGCGCTGGCTGCGTGGGGGATCACCTTTCGGCGCCGCACCGAACTGCCGATCCATGATCGGCAGACAGACGTCATCGTCGGTGTGATCGGGCTCGGGCTGGCGCTCATGGTGCAGGGTGTCTTGCTGAAGCGCTATTCGGAGTTCTTCCACCTGATGCGGCTGGATCTGTTGGCGCTCTGGCTGTTCATGCTCAGCAGCAGTTTCGTGCTGTTCGGGGTACGGCCGGTGGCCCGGTTCGGTTGGGTATGGGTGCTGTTGTCGCTGATCTCGGCCCTGCCGTATCAGGTGGTCGTCATCGCACTGGGTGGCGGCAACTTCGCCGCCGGAGTCGGGACCCTGCTGATCGCCGCCGCGGCCACCGCCATTGCGGTGGGTCGCACCCGTAAGCGCGCGGTGGTCGGTGCGCTCGTCGCATTCGCGTTCGGTTTCGTCATCCTGTTCGTGATGGACAAGCTGTGGCCGCATGCGCCGGTCATCGTCTATCAGATGGTTCCCTCGCTGGCATCGATCGTCGCGGTGGGGCTCGCGGCCTTTGTCTACACGCGTCGCGGTCAACCGAAAGGTCTGCTCGTCCGTAAGGTCGAACCTCTTGCCGCCAAACAGATCTGGGCGTCAATTCCGCTGGTCGTCGCGGTCGCGGTTGCTCTCTCATTGATGCCGCTGCCGAAGCAGCTGAGTGCCACGATGATCAGTCGGAGCGCACCGTACGACCTGAGCCCGGGCATGCGACTGGCCGCACCGCCTGGCTGGTCGATCACCGGCGAGCAGCAATACACCGGGGTGAAGCGGTATTACGGGGATCAAGCCGTACTCATCCGCCAGCGGATGACCGCAGATGTCGGGGACCCGCGGTTCGACAAACTATCGGCGCGGCGAAACCTGATGGTGGACAGCATCGTCAGCGAGTTGCCGTTCTCGTTCGACGCATACCCAGGCCAGGTGCTCTATGACACCACCGGCACTCGGCTCAGCAGACCGCGACCGGTCGATCTCGGCTACGGAGTGACGGGAAATCTCTTCTCGGCGATCGATGACCGGCTGCTGGTGAGCTGGGATGTGCTGCGTTTCGCCTGGGGTGACGACAAAGAGGACCAGGTCATCGACATCTTCGCGGTCGACAACCACCTACCCGACGCGCCGTTCCCCAATCCGCAGCGAGGCTTGGTTTCCACGCTGCGAAACCTGTTCACCGTGCTGTTCCGTGGCAATTCCGTATTGGTGCAGCGCAAACCGGCATACAAAGATGCCGAGCTGCTCACCGAGTTCGGCCGTGCCCTGGTGGCGGAACAGTTTGTGAAGGGGGCCGGTCAGTGAGTTTCGACGACAGATTCGACCCCGAGACCGTCACCGCCGAGCAGCGCGATTATGCACTCAACCGGGCGATCAACGGCTTGCGCGAAGACGATCCCATACATTCGGCATCCAAACCGTTGACGGGTTGGCAGAAGCCGGTGCTGTGGGGTCTGCTGGCGATCGTGATCGCCTTCGGCATCTGGCGTCCCCTGCAGACCACCGTGACGCTCATCGGGTTGTGCACGCTGGCCTACCTTTTGACGCTCGGCGACCGGGTGCTGATCTTCAAGCGCGGGTTGGCGTCGCGTCCGATCGTGATTCCCGACGACGTGGCGCGTGCGATTCCCGATGAGGAATTGCCTCCGTACACAATCCTCGTGCCCGCCTACAACGAGCCGGAGGTCGTCGCCGATCTCATCGCGGCCATGGATGCGCTGGAGTACCCCAGAGACCGTCTGCAGGTGCTGCTGTTGCTCGAAGCCGACGATCAGATCACGATCGACGCCGCGAAGGCCTGTGGCGAATCCGACGTCATCACCATCCTTTTGGTGCCGCCGGCCGAGCCGCGCACCAAACCCAAGGCGTGCAACTATGGTCTGCATTTCGCCACGGGGGATATCGTCACGATCTTTGACGCAGAGGATCTGCCTGAACCGCTGCAGCTGCGCCGGGTGGTGGCGGCGTTCCGCGACCTGCCCGACGACGTGGCGTGTGTGCAAGCCAAGCTGGTGTATCACAACGGCCATCAGAATCTGCTGACGGCGTGGTTCACCGCCGAGTATGCGCTCTGGTTCGGCTATCTGCTGCCCGGCATGATGGTGAGCACCTCTCCGATTCCGTTGGGCGGCACCTCCAATCACCTCCGCCGGGACATCCTGCGGAGAATCGGCGCGTGGGATCCGTTCAACGTCACCGAAGATGCAGACCTCGGCCTGCGCATCGCGTCGCACGGATATCACACCGCGGTGATCGACTCATACACCCTCGAAGAGGCCAACAGCGATGTGATCAACTGGATTCGCCAGCGCTCGCGGTGGTACAAGGGTTACCTTCAGACCTGGCTGGTACACACCCGGCAGCCGGTGAAGCTGTACCGCACATTGGGATTGCGCAGTTTCGTCCGGTTCAACCTGGTGTTGGCGGGAACGCCCATCATCGCGGTGCTGAACCTGCTGTTCTGGTTCATCACCGTGTTGTGGTTCCTGGGGCAGCCGGCCGTCGTCGGCTCCGTGTTCCCGGCACTGATCTACTTCCCGGCGCTGTTCGCGATGATCATCGGAAACTTCACGGTCATGTACATGAACATGATCGCCCTGCGGGAGGACGATCGATCTGATCTACTGCTCGCCGCGCTCAGCGTGCCGCTGTTCTGGCTGATGATGAGCATCGCGGCCGCCAAGGGCGCCTACCAGATGATTCGGCAGCCGTCGTTCTGGGAGAAGACCTTTCACGGGCTGGCCGAGCGTCCGGACGACAAGGCTGCCCACGAGCAGATGGCATCGGCGTGATGTCAGCGTTGACCGGGCGGTCGGATTTCCGCCTGAAGCTGACGATCTTCGTCGTGATGCTCTTCGTCTACCTTGCGGTCGGGCACTGGTTGCAGGTCCAGCACGGGTTCATCATGGGCGACACGCTGTCACGTGTGGTGGCCACCCAGTCGGTGCTGTTCAGTCGAGATCCGCATCTTGCCGCGCTCGGGTTCATCTTCACCCCGGTGGCCGCCATGGTGCAGATACCCGCGGTCGCGCTGGGTTCGATCTGGCCGGACATCGCTGGCAAGGCGTTCGCCGGCACGATCATGTCGGCGACCTTCATGGCCGGCGCCGCAGTGCAGATGCTGAGCATGGGCACCGACCGTGGCCTGCCCCGAGCATATTCGGTGACGCTCACACTGTTGTTCGCGCTCAACCCGATGATCGTCTTCTATGGGTCCAACGGGATGAGCGAAGCGCCGTTCATCTTCTTCATGACGTGGGCCGTGCGTCGGCTCATTCTCTGGATGGTCGACGACGACGTGCACCACCTCGTCGCCGCGGGTGGTATCGCGATGGGATTGGCCTATCTCACGCGCTACGACGCAGCGGCGTGTGTGGCCGCAGCCGGATTCCTGGTGGGCATCACAACGTACCTTCGGGCCAAACCACCGCCCAGGCTGCGGCGCGCCATTCTGGACATGTTGATCGTCGCAGGCCCCGGCTTTCTGGCGTTCCTGGGCTGGGCGGCCGCCGGCTGGTTGATCACCGGTGAGGCGTTCGCCCAGTTCACTTCCCAGTACGGCAACACGGCGATTCTCGAGCAATCCGGGCAGACGGCGCCGAATCTGTTCGACGGCCTGACGTTCGCCGCGATCTGCATCATGCTGCTGGCGCCGACCATGCTGCCGCTGGCGTTGTGGGCGGTGATGCAGCGGTGGGGGCGTCCGAACTGGCAGATGTTGATCGTGCCCCTGGCTTTGTTCGGGGCGGTGTTGGCCTTCCAGTCGTACAGCTACGCCTCGGGATCGACCTTTCCGTTCTTGCGGTTCTTCATCATCGCGATACCGCTGAGCGTGACCATGGCGATGCTCGGGGTACCGGACGGCGTCTTCAGGACACCGACGCGCCGGGGCAGGTATGCGCAGGCCCAGACCGCCGAACCAGTCAAACCCAGGTCCGCCGCGCCGTACATCGCCGTCGCCGCCACGGTCGCCATCGGTATCCCGGTGACGATGCTCGGCATGGCTCAACCGAAGTACGCGCCACAGGAATACGGACTCGGTGCGGTGCTGAACCCGGATCCGTACAACGTGACCGAGCGCAAGGCCATCGAGCATCAGATCGCCCGGACGTTTGAGACGGAGCGCGAGATCGCCCAATATCTGGAGAACCTCCATCTACCGGACAGCTCGGTGATCACCGATACCGTCTACGGGTTCGGCATTCTGGCCGCCTCCAGCCGGCCGCGGGTTTTCGTGATCCCGTCAGACCCCGACTTCACCGAGTTGCTCAATGATCCGAGCGCGAACGGCGTCAAGTATCTGCTCGCGGTGCCGGCAACCGGCCGTGGCACTTCGGATGCGCTCAACGTGCGGTACCCAACGTTGTACGACACGGGTGCCGAGGTGGCGACACTGGAGCTGGAGATACCCAATGACGGTGACGGTCAACCGGACTGGCGGCTGTACCGGGTGAACGAGCCGGTCGGCAGGAGCTGACCGGTCACCGCGGATGCGCTGCGGTGAACGCCGGGCAGTCATTGGCCGCCGGAACGGATTTCATCCGATCGTTGAGCCAGCCCAATGCCGCTGCGGGTTGGACCTGTTCGCGCGTTTGGTCGGGCCAGAATGCGATCTGGATTCCGTCGCCCATCATGCAGGCTTCGGTGAGTGCCCGCTCCGTCGAGGCGGCGGGGATCACCGAATCCTTGCCGGCGTAGATGACGTACATCGGTGCCGCGGTCGGTCCTTGCGGCAGGTTCGTCTTCTGCAGGTAGCCGCGCAACGTCTGCAGTGCTTCGGGACCGGTGGGACGAAGGTCATCGGCGGTCAGCTTCTCGGCCAATGAAATTCGTTGCGCGGCGTCGTTGCAGCCGAGCAGGGCATCCCAATTCTCTTGAGCGGCGCCCCGGCGGTAATCGTCGAGTTCGAAGTCGTAGTAGTACTGATCTTTCAAGGCGGCGAGGTAGGCGACGTAGGCCAGTTTCTGGTCGGTGTTCAGCGTGCCGGCCATCGCGGCGTCCGCGAGGGCATCGATGTTCGCCATCGGTGCCAGCGACGCGGTGGCGACCAAGTTGAGGTCGTAGCCATAGTTGTCGATGAGTTCGTTTGCAGCCCAGGCGGCTTGCCCGCCTTCACGAGCACCCAGTGCCGCCCAAGACGTCGATGTATGGGGAACCATGGTGCGGGCCGCCCGTACCGCGTCGATCACGTTGTAGCCGGCGGTGGTCGAGTCCAGGTACGGGTGGAAGTCGTAGTCGTCGGGCTTGGCCGGCTGTCCCAGACCCTGGTAGTCGGGCGCGGTGACGACGTAGCCGGCGTTCAGCAGGTCCACCACCGTCGATGCCTCGCCGCGCAGGTCGGGTGACAGCGAGGGGGCGCAGTCCGCGGCTGTGCCCGCGGTCCGGTGGCCCAGTGCCACGATGGGAAAGCCGTCCGCGGGTGGATTGCCCTTGGGGACGAACACCGTTCCCGTCACGTGCGAGACCGCGTCGTTGACCCCGTTGCGAGAGGCATACGTCATGGACTTGGCTTCCGCACTTGCCTCGCGCAGCGCGGGCACCAGGTTGTCCAACGGCGCCTGCGACACGACGTGGCCGGCGCTGTCCGGGTCTTCCGCCGATCCCTGGGTCGGAGATCCGCCACACGCCGTGAGTACGGCGAGAGCGACTGAGAGCAGGACTGTGACTCGAACCATCGAACGTCCCTTACCTGGTTTTCCACAGCTGGCGGCGGGCATCCACCATCTTTTCATCGGAGGGTGCGGTACGTGACCGGATACCCGATCGAATACCCGGAATTCGCCATAGATTGGGCACCATGTCTGTGATCGATGTGAGGTCGCACGGTGCCACCGGGGACGGAAAGACCGACGATCATGCGGCGATACTGCGGGCGATACAGGCAGCCGACGACGCGGGTGGCGGCACCGTGTTCTTTCCCGCGGGCGACTATGCACTGTCTGATTCGATCGGTAACGGCGCCCACGGGTTCTCCCAGGTCTGGCTGCTCGGCGACGGTGAACGCGCGGCACGGTTGCGGGTCAAGGCGAAGGTCGCGCCGATCAGCGGGCGCTGGACCGAATGCCGAATCGAAAACCTCAAGATAGACGCGGATACTCAGGGATCTCCCGGCCTCGACGTCGATCTGGACAAGAGCTACGTCAGGCACTGCTGGATCGTCGGTTGGACCGATTACGGTATGCGGCTCAACGCCCGTGCCGAGGGCCTGCTGAACTGGATCGACGACAACTTCATCGAACAGAGCACGGGTTACGGCATCCACACCACCTACCGGTTCTACGACTCGTGGATCGTCAACAACAACATCGGATCGACCGGTCCCAACCTGTCGATCGAGGCCGGTCCGGTCCGGGTCCTCGCCAATCACCTCAACGGGGCCCCGCAGCACAACATCGAGCTGCGCGGAAACAAACAGCTGACGATCATCGGCAACATCTGCGAGGGGGCACGCAGAGAAGCCATCATCTTCACGATGCCGCCGTGGCTGGAGGCGGATGACGAGCAGGTGGCGATCGTCGGGAACAACATCACGAACGGCGGTAAGGGCGCACCGGACGAATATCCCGCCATCGGAATCTATTCCGTCGATTCCGGCCACCGGACCAGGGGTTTCAACATCACCGGAAACTTCATCGCGAATACCGATGAGGGTGCGGGCTGGAGCTATGCGGTGGATGCCCGGTATGTCGACGACATCGCGATATCCGGAAACCAGTGGGACAACAACGGATACCGCGTGGCGCCGGTGCGGGCCGAGGGCCTCAATGTCGGGATCGCAGGCAACACATCGGGAAATCTGACGGCAGCACCGCGACGGGTGGTCGATACGTTGTCGTCTTCAGGCGCGACGTTGGGGAATTCACCTGGGGTCGAGTACGTATACCTGCTCGCATCCGGGGTTTCGTCCGTCACGTTGCCCACCGCTGCGCACAACACATGCCGGTATACCGTCAAGAACGTTTCCGGCTCCGATGCGACGCTGAACGCCATTTCGGGACAGGTGATCGACGGTGAGTGCGATTTCACGCTCACCTGTGGCGTGGCGGTGGATGTGGTCTCCGACGGAAAGAATTGGTGGACGGTGTGACGCCATTTGGTGGGCCTGGTGATTCTTCTGTCGAAGGCCGACACTCGTTTGCTTGCTGGGCAATTCGATTTGCCGACTATGCGCCGGTGGTGGAGGTGCTCAAAGCGTGAAGTCGGTCGCTAGGGCGAATTGTGCTCGAATCGCGCGATAGCGCGGCATAATTAGCGGGCATGGATCACAATTCGAAGTCATATCAAACCGATAAGCCTCACGAATTGCGAGCGCAACTGCCGCGACGCCGAATGCTCGGGGGACTGGCCGTGGCCGGTGTCGCGACCGCCCTGGTGGCCGGGTGTGACGACCAGACCGGCAGCGGATCCGCCAGCGGCAGTGCGGGATTGAACACCGACAACAATGTCAAGGGCGCCACCGAGGCCACCAAGGCGGCGAACCAGAAGGTGCTCGACAGCCTGCCGTTCAACGAGAAGGGTGACTTCGAGGACGCGCAACGGAATCTCGTGGCACGTCCGGACACACTGACCATCAGAGACGCCAGCGGCAACGTCGTCTGGGACCTGGAGGAGTACAAGAAGTACATCGGCGCCGACAAGCCGGCCCCGGACACCGTCAACCCGAGTCTCTGGCGCAATGCGCAGTTGTGCATGGAGTACGGCCTGTTCAAGGTGGCTGACCGGATCTACCAGGTACGCGGCTATGACTTGTCGAACGTCACGTTCGTCCAAGGTGACACGGGCTGGATCGTGATCGATACGGCGATCTCACCGGAGACCGCGAAGGCGGCACTCGATCTCGCCAATCAGCACCTGGGCACCCGGCCCGTACTCGCCGTCGTCCACAGCCATTCCCACGTCGACCACTACGGTGGCGTACGCGGCATCGTGAATCAGGCCGACGTCGACTCGGGCAAGGTCAAAATCATTGCTCCGCAGGCGTTCGTCGAGGACGCCGTCAGTGAGAACGTCATCGCGGGTAACGCGATGGGCCGGCGCGCGGTCTACATGTACGGCGCACTGCTCCCGCGTAATGCCGAGGGCGGGGTCAACGGTGGCCTGGGTATGACGGTCTCCACCGGCCTGCCGACGCTGATCATTCCGACCGACATCATCACCACCACGGGCCAGAAGATGACCATCGACGGGGTCGACATGGAGTTCCAGATGACTCCCGGCACCGAGGCGCCGACCGAGATGAACACCTTCTTCCCACAGTTCAAGGCCATGTGGATGGCTGAGAACACCACCAACACCATGCACAACCTGCTGACCCTGCGCGGGGCGCAGGTGCGTGATGCGCTCAAGTGGGCACAGTTCCTCAACGACACCATCCGCACCTACGGCCCCAACACCGACGTCAAGTTCCAGAGCCACCACTGGCCGATGTGGGGTCGCGACAAGATCATCGATTACTGGAAGAAGCAACGTGACATGTACAAGTACATGCACGACCAGTCGGTCCGGATGATGAACAACGGCATGATCGGTTCGGAGATCGCCGAGGAGATCGCCCTTCCGCCCGAACTGAACAACTTCTGGCCGGACCGCGGGTACTACGGCACGCTCAAGCACAACTCGCGCGCGGTCTACCAGCGCTACATGGGTTGGTATGACGGCAACCCGTCTGACCTCGACGACCTGCCGCCGGTAGCGGCGGCCAAGAAGTATGTCGAGTACATGGGCGGGGAGGACGCCATCCTGGACAAGGCCAAAAAGGACTTCGACAACGGCAACTACCGCTGGACCGCGATGGTGCTCAAGCAGGTCGTCTTCGCCAACCCCGACAGCGTGAACGGCAAGAACCTGCTGGCCGACAGTTACGAACAGATGGGCTACCAGGCTGAATCCGGCCCGTGGCGTTCGGTGTATCTGCAAGGTGCCTACGAGTTGCGCAACGGGGTACCGACATCCGGCGGTACCGATACCGCAAGTCCGGACACCATCGCCGCGATGCCGCCGGAGATGATGTTCGACTACCTCGGTGTCCGGTTGAACGGTCCCAAGGCCGCAGGCAAGAAGATCGCGCTCAACGTCGATTTCACCGATCTGAAGAAGCAGTACGGCCTGACCGTGGAGAACGGTGTACTGAACTATTCGGACGGGTTGCTGCCGCAGTCCGATGCCACGCTGAAGCTGACCAAGGCGACCATGAACGACATTCAGATGGGCAAGGTCAACCTGAACGACGCCATTTCGGCGAACAACGTCACGCTGGAAGGCGACAAGCAGTCGGTGGAGGACTTCGTCGGGCTGCTCGACACCTTCCCGTTCTGGTTCAACATCGTTACGCCGTAGCCGCGACACCGGCGCGCCGGCCGGTAACGTGACGACGTGACCGAAGAACTCGTCGCGGTGTATGACGCCGGTGGCAATGTCATTGGCGCGGAGCCCCGTTCACGGGTCTATGCCGAGGGCCTGTGGCATGCGAGCGCCGGGGTGCTGGTGCGTTCTGTGGATGGCACACGTGTCTACGTCCACCGCCGCACCTTGACGAAGGCGGTGTTCGCTGGCATGCACGATTGCCTCGCCGGCGGTGTCGTCGACCCGGGGGAGACGCCGGTGCAGGCCGCAACCCGGGAACTGGCCGAGGAATTGGGCATCTCTGGGCTCCCGTTGACCGAGCTCGCCTCGGCGGCGTGGGACGGGCAGTGGGCGGGTGAGCCCATGCGGTGTCACCTGTATGCGTACGAGGCGCGCTGGGACGGTCCGATCCGCCATCAACCCGAAGAGATCGTGGACGGCTGGTGGTGGACCGATGCGGAGCTCGAAACGCATCTGGCCGATCCGGCCTGGCCGTTCGTGCCCGATACGCGGGTGCTGATCCCGCGGCTGCTGCGCTTACGTCAACACCCTTGAGGTAGGGCAGGGGATGCGTCTTACTGGGTGGTACCTCACTGTCCAGGAAGATACCCGTGCAAACCGTTTTCGAACGAAATACTCCCGCCCCCGGCCTGATCGAGCGCGCGTTGGCGTCGACAGCCCTTCAGCCCTTCTGGCTCGACGACATTCCTGGCGGGCCTGGCCATCCCGGGCTGACCAAGCCGTCGTCGCGCTACGACCTGGTCGTCGTGGGCGGCGGGTACACCGGCCTGTGGTCAGCGCTGCTGGCAAAGCAGCGGGACCCGGGCGCCCGGGTTGCTCTCATCGAGGGGCAGACCATCGGATGGGCGGCCTCGGGTCGCAACGGCGGTTTCGTCGAGGCGTCGCTCACCCACGGCGCCGAGAACGGACGCAGCCGCTGGCCGGATGAGATCGAACTGCTCGACCGGCTGGGCGCGGAGAACCTCGACGGCATCGAGAAGGCCGTCGAGTCGCTGAAGCTCGATTGCGACTTCGAGCGGACCGGTTCGATCGCGGTGGCGCTGGAGCCCTACCAGGCAGCCGAACTGGCCGACGCCGCGTTGCGGCCCGGCCAGGTCTACTTCGACCAGCAGGGAATCCGTGCCGAGGTGCACTCGCCCACATATCTGGCCGGGGTGTGGTCGAAGGACGCCGCCGCGTTGGTTCACCCCGCCAAGCTTGCGAGTGAACTCGCCCGCGCCGCAGGTGAACTCGGCGTGGAGATCTACGAGAACAGCAAGGTTCTCGGTCTCGACCAGGAGCACCGAGGTGGGCCGCTGTCCGTGCGCACCGAGCGTGTGTCCGTACAGGCCGACCGGGTGATCTTGGCGACCAACGGATTTCCATCACTGCTGAAGCGCTACCGCTACCACACGGTGCCGGTGTACGACTACGCCTTGATGACCGAACCGCTGACCGACGCCCAGCTCGGCGAGATCGGCTGGGGGAACCGGCAAGGCATCAGCGACATGTCGAATCAGTTCCATTACTACCGGTTGTCGAAAGACAACCGGATCCTGTGGGGCGGGTACGACGCCATCTATCACTTCGGCGGCCGGATCCGGCCCGAGTACGAAGACCGAGATGCCACCTACCGCCGGCTGGCCGGCCACTTCTTCACCACCTTCCCGCAGCTGGAGGACGTGAGGTTCAGCCACCGGTGGGCCGGCGTGATCGACACGTCGACGCGGTTCTGCGCGTTCTTCGGATCCGCGTACGGCGACCGCGTCGGATACGCCGCCGGGTTCACCGGGCTCGGCGTGGCGGCCACCCGGTTCGCCGCCGAGGTGATGCTCGACCGGTTCGCCGGCACCCCGACGGTCCGCACCGAACTCGGCATGGTCAAGTCCATGCCGATGCCGTTTCCGCCGGAACCGTTGGCCTCGGCCGGGATTCAGGCCACTCGCTGGTCGCTGGACCGGGCCGACCATCGTGAGGGCCGGCGCAATGTGCTCTTGAAAGCGCTTGATTCGGTGGGATTGGGATTCGACTCGTGAGCGAGTACCTCGCTGCGCCCGGCAGCGTCGTCGACGCCGCGGCGCTGGCGCTCGACCACACCCGGCTTCCCGATGAGCTGGTGGTCGATGGAGCGCCGATGACGGCCCACCGTGATCTGACCGGGTTCTCGGACGTGACGATCGGGGTCTGGGAACACACGCCCGGGGTCTCGCGTGACGTGGAGGCCGACGAGGTGTTCGTGGTCCTGTGCGGCCACGCGACCGTCTCCTTCGACGACGGCTCCCCACCGATCGATCTCCGTCCGGGCAGCGTGGTCCGGTTGCGCGAAGGGCAGCGCACCACCTGGACGGTCCGCGAGACGCTGCGAAAAGTCTTCATCGCATAACCGTTCCCGGGCGCCGGGGCCGGTCCACGCCGCACAATGGCACGAAGGCGTTGACGTAAGCGCGGAGAAGGCAGTCGGATGAGCCGAACATTGAAGTCGGAGTCGCCGAAGCGACGGCGGCGGCAGACAAAGCAGGGGGTGGTGCTGTCCGAGGAGCTCATCGTCGAGGCGGCGCTGCGGGTATTGCAGTATCACGGTGCCGCCGGACTGACCGTGCGACGCCTCGGCGTGGCACTCGGGGCCGACCCCACCGCCCTGTATCGCTACTTCCACGGCATCGAGGACGTGGTGCTGGCCATCACCGACGAATTGCTACGGCGAGTGGTCGACGGGTGGGAGCCGACTGGCGGCTGGCGGGAGGACATGCGGGAACTCGGGCTGCGCGTGCACCGCGTCTACCTCGCGCATCCGCAAGCGGGCGTGCTCGCCGCGAGCCGGGTGACCGGTGGTGCCCACGAGATCCAGATCATCGAGACGGTTTTGGGTTCACTGCGCGCGGCGGGATTCCCGGAGCGCGAGGCGGTGGAGGTGTATCACGCCTTCATCGACCAGATGCTGGGATTTGCCGCGCTGGACGCCGCCTTCGAGGCGTTGCCGGCCGAACACAAGAAGCGCGACGACGACAAGTGGCGTGACACCTACGCGCGGTTGCCCGCCGAGAGCCATCCGAACATCGCGGCCACGAGCGGTCTGCTCGACGAATCGATGCGGCGCAGCGCTTGTGAATCGGCCCTGGATCTCCTTCTCGACGGCATCGCGCTGAGGTTGGACACCGCCCGCTGATCGGCAGGAAGTTCCTGGGTCATCGAGCGGTGTCCGAGTTGGCCGTGATCCGATCGATGATCGCCAGCAATCCGTCGTCCTGCTGTGCCTGCACCGCGTGGCCGCCCAGCGCACGGTGCAGGGCGCTGTAGTACAGGCCGTCACCGATCAACTTCACCGCGCGGGCCACGTCGAGATCGCCGAGCGCCTCGTGAAGGAGGTTCAACCAGTTGGCCGAAACCGTCTCGATGACCGACCGGGCATGGTTGTCGCCGGCCTGCTGCAACCGCGATACCGCCACCAGGGTCCGGTCGAGCGGCGTGCCCGCGTAGTGCGATGACCGGATGTAGTACCGCGCCGGTCCGTCCGGAGCCGTCCGCATCTCTTCCACGTCGTCGGCGGCCAGCGCCAGCAGCCGGTCGCACAGGGCGCCGGCGAGGCGGTCCTTCGATGGGAAGTGGTACAGCAGACCGCCTTTCGATACGCCCGCCTTGGCGGCCACCGCATCGAGGGTGGCGTACCGCTCGCCTTCGACGGCGAGGACGTCCTCATAGGCGTCGAGGATGCGGTCCCGCGACGAAGCCATGCCCAGAGCCTACGACAACGGGCAAGGAACTGTACCGTCTGGACGGTATAGTTATCGGACGGTCGACTCGGAAAGTGGAAAGGGGTGGGTCATGCGGGTGTACCGGGACGTGCTCGCGGCGCCGGGCGTGCTCAACATGACCGCCTCTCAGCTGTTCGCCCGGCTGCCGCTGGGCATGCTCAACCTCGCGATCCTGTTGCACGTCCAATCCAAGACCGGCTCTTATGCGCTGGCCGGCGCCGCGGTGGCCTGCCTCAGCGTCGGGGAAGCCGTCGCGATGCCGGTAACCGCCCGGCTGGCCGGCCGGGGCATGACGGCAACCCTTGTCGCCGCGGCCGTGGTGAACGGCGCTGCCATGCTGGCCCTCGCCGTTGCCGGCCCCTCACCGGCGGTGCTGTTGACCCTGGGTGTGGTGATCGGTGCCTCCGTGCCGCCGCTGATGCCGGTGGTCCGCGCGCTCTACCCGCAGTTGGTTCCCCGCGATGGGGTGCGGGCCTTGTTCGCGTTCGATACCACTGCGCAGGAATTGATCTGGGTCGTCGGTCCGCTGGCCACGACCTTCCTCGCTTCGATGCTGTCGACCGCGATCCCGTTGGTCGCGTCCGCGGTGGTCACTGTGGCCGGGACCGGGTGGTTCCTGCTGAGCGCCAGGCATCTTCGACCGGTGCCGCCGAAGGGCGCCACGGCTTTCGGCCGGGTGATGGCGAACCGGGCGGTCATCCTTGCGATGGTCGCCAGCCTCGCGCTGGTCGCCTCCTTCATGGCACTGGAGGTCGGCATCGTCGCCGCTTTCGGTCGCACGGGTCTGACCGCCGGCCTGGCCATCGCGGTGGCCAGCGTGGGATCGCTGCTCGGTGGTCTGGCGTTCGGGCACCGCCGATTTGGGCTCGCGGGTCTGGTAGCCGCACTGGCAACCGTGGCGATCGGGACGGGAGTGTTCGGGGTCGTCGACAACCGCGTGTGGGAATTCGTCGCGTTGTTCGTCTCCGGGCTGGGCTTCGCCCCGGCGATGTCCGCGCTGTATCTGATGGTGTCGAGACAAATCGCGGATCACTCCGCGACGGAGGCGTTCGGTTGGCTCAACAGCGCCGCACTCGTGGGCGGGGCGACGGGTACCGCCATCGCCGGCGTGGCGGCCGATGCGCACGGCGCGGCCGGTCCGATCGTGGTATCGACGGTGCTCGCCCTTGTCGCGGCGGGCACCCCCGTCGCCGCGCGTCTGGCCGGTCCGTTGAGCGGTCTCACCGATCAACCGGCCGTGCGAACCGATGCGGGCGCGACGGAGCAATGGCCCTCGACGTCAGGGCCGGGATTGAAGGCAGCGTCAGTTTCCCCAGCAAACACCGGCGAGCAGGTGTAATCTCCTCCGCGATCAGTCTTACCGGTGTCGAATCGCCAACCGGAGTGAGGTCGCCATGGCTAGCGCGTTCAACCCAGCGTTCAACGGCAAGATTGAACTGGACATCAGGGATTCCGAACCGGATTGGGCTCCCTACGCAGCACCCACTGCCGCCGAGAACGCGCCGAACGTTCTGTACCTGGTGTGGGACGACACCGGAATCGCCACCTGGGACTGCTTCGGCGGCTTGGTGGACATGCCCGCGATGAGCCGGATCGCCGAACGCGGAGTTCGGCTGTCGCAATTTCACACCACCGCGCTGTGCTCGCCCACCCGGGCGTCACTGCTCACCGGTCGCAACGCCACCACGGTCGGGATGGCCACCATCGAGGAGTTCACCGACGGATTCCCCAACTGCAACGGCCGGATTCCGTATGAGACGGCCCTGCTGTCGGAGGTGCTCGCCGAGAACGGCTACAACACCTACTGCGTGGGCAAGTGGCACCTGACCCCGCTGGAGGAGTCCAATCTCGCTGCCACCAAACGGCATTGGCCGTGTTCACGCGGGTTCGAACGGTTCTACGGATTCATGGGCGGCGAAACCGACCAGTGGTACCCGGATCTGGTGTACGACAACCATCCGGTCGATCCGCCGGCCACACCCGAGCAGGGCTACCACCTCTCACAGGACCTGGCGGACAAGACCATCGAGTTCATCCGGGATGCCAAGGTGATCGCCCCGGACAAACCCTGGTTCACCTACCTGTGTCCAGGCGCGGGCCACGCCCCGCACCATGTCTTCAAGGAATGGGCAGACCGGTACGCCGGGCGGTTCGACATGGGCTACGAGGCCTACCGCGACATCGTGCTGGAGAATCAGAAACGGCTGGGCATCGTGCCGCCCGACACCGAACTGTCGCCGGTGAACCCGTACGCGGATGTCAAGGGACCCAACGGTGAACCGTGGCCCGCGCAGGACACCGTGCGGCCGTGGGCCGGCCTGGGTGACGACGAGAAGCGGTTGTTCACGCGCATGGCGGAGGTGTTCGCCGGGTTCCTGTCCTACACCGACGCCCAGATCGGCCGCGTACTGGACTTCCTGGAGGAGACGGGGCAGCTCGACAACACGATCATCGTGGTGATCTCCGACAACGGGGCCAGCGGCGAGGGCGGGCCCAACGGCTCGGTCAACGAGACCAAGTTCTTCAACGGGTATATCGACACGGCCGAGGAAGGGCTCAAGTTCTTCGACCGGCTGGGCTCACCGGAGACCTACAACCACTACCCGATCGGGTGGGCGATGGCGTTCAACACGCCCTACAAGCTGTTCAAGCGCTACGCGTCGCACGAAGGGGGAATCGCCGACACCGCAATCATCTCCTGGCCCAACGGCATTGGTGCCCACGGCGCGGTCCGCGACAACTACGTCAACGTCTGTGACATCACCCCGACCGTCTACGACCTGCTCGACATCACGCCGCCGGCCAGCGTGCGCGGGGTGCCGCAGAAACCACTGGACGGCGTGAGCTTCAAAGTGGCACTGGACAATC
Source organism: Mycolicibacterium neworleansense (assembly GCF_001245615.1). NCBI lineage: Bacteria > Bacillati > Actinomycetota > Actinomycetes > Mycobacteriales > Mycobacteriaceae > Mycobacterium > Mycolicibacterium neworleansense. Next base: position 3,074,576 of record NZ_CWKH01000001.1, on the reverse strand, counting down.
CGGAGGCGCCGACGGGCAAGGAGACCCAGTTCTACACCATGCTGGGTACCCGGGGCATCTGGCACAAGGGCTGGTTCGCCAACACGGTCCACGCCGCGACCCCCTCGGGCTGGTCGCACTTCGATGCCGACCGCTGGGAGCTGTTCCACATCGAAACCGACCGCAGCCAGTGCCACGACCTGGCCGACGAAGAGCCGGACAAACTCGCCGAACTCAAGGAGCTGTGGTTCAGCGAGGCCGGCAAGTACAACGGCCTGCCGCTGGCCGATCTGAACATCCTGGAAACCATGACCCGGTGGCGGCCGTACCTGGTGGGGGAGCGGTCCCGATACACCTACTATCCGCACACCGCGGAGGTCGGGCTGGGCGCGGCAGCCGAACTGCGCGGGCAGTCGTTCACCGTGCTCGCAGACGTCACCGTCGAGCATGCCGACACCCAGGGCGTCTTGTTCAAACAGGGTGGCGCGCACGGCGGTCACGTGCTGTTCCTCGCCGGCGGGCGACTGCACTATGTCTACAACTTCCTCGGTGAGCAGGAGCAGTCGCTGGTCTCACCAGACCCGATTGCGTTGGGGCGGCACATTTTCGGGGTGCAGTACCAGCGCACCGGAACCGTCGAGGGCAGCCACACCCCACTCGGGGACACCGTGCTGTACGTCGACGACGCCGCGGTGGCCACCCTGGCCGGAATGCAGACCCACCCCGGCATGTTCGCGCTCGCCGGTGGCGGCATCTGCATCGGCCGCAACACCGGATCGGCCGTGTCCCGGCAATACCGGGCGCCGTTCCCCTTCACCGGCGGCACCATCGGCCAGGTCACCGTCGACCTGTCCGGCGAGCCGTACCAGGACCTCGAACGATCCCTGTCCGTCGCGTTCGCCAAGGACTGAAGGGCAGATCAATGGCAGTGCAAGCGGTTCCGGTGGCCATCGGCGCATTGGCGCTGCTGGCATTGGCAGGCTGTGGGGGCACGGTCCACGTCGCCGACCCGCTCGCCGACACCACGATGTCGGCGGCGCCGGTCACGACACTGCCGGTGACCACCCCTCAGCGCGAACGGCCGCCGGAGTTCGCCATGCCGGCCTACGGGGTCGAGCCGACCACCACGCGGGTGCTGGCTGCCGGCGAGATCACCTGCCCGCCGCCGGCTGGGCCGACCGTGACCGCCGACAGCCAAGCGCCCGGCTCGCCGTCGCTGACGGTCGCGGTGCCCGAAGGGTTCACCGAGGTGACCCCACATGCGGCAGCGGTACGGCTGACCGGCCCGGCGGAGATGACCGCCGAGATCACGCTCACCCCGACGACGCGGACCGCCCGGGCGGACTTCGAGCACTACGCCGACGAGCGCGTCGCGAAATACCCGATCAACAGTGTCAGCGTGCTGCCCGGTGACCTGTGCGGTTACAGCGGGCAGAAGCTGATGGGCATGCTGGCCGAGCAGCCTGGGAAATCCATCGAATACGCCGACCGCATCGTTCACGTGTGGACCAATGACGGCGCTTTCCTGGCCGTCGTGCGTCTCGAGGCTCCGAGCGGAACACCGGGATTCGATGAGGCCAGTTCGAAGATGCTCGCCGACTTCGGAATCACCATGCCGGGCTGACCGGGACGATCCTCAACCCGACTAGCCTCGGTGCCGTGGTCTCCGAACTCATCGAGCTTCCCGGCGCGACCTTCCAGATGGGTTCGACGGCGTTCTACCCCGAAGAGACCCCGGTTCATCCGGTGACCGTGGCCCCGTTCGCCATCGAGAAGTACCCGGTCACCACCGCCGAGTTCGGCGCATTCGTCGAGGCAACCGGATACCTCACGATCGCCGAACAGCCGATGGACCCGGCGCTGTACCCCGGGGTGGACGAGGCCGATCTGGTGCCCGGGGCCCTGGTGTTCAAGCCCACCGACGGCCCCGTCGACCTGAGGGACTGGCGGCAATGGTGGGACTGGGCGCCCGGAGCCAACTGGCGTCACCCGTTCGGGCCAGACCGGGACCCGGCCGCACCCGATCATCCCGTCGTTCAGGTGGCCTATCCGGACGCCGCGGCGTACGCAGCCTGGGCGGGCCGCCGGCTGCCCACCGAAGCCGAGTGGGAGTACGCGGCCCGCGGGGGAGTCGAGGGCATCTATGCCTGGGGTGACGAGGCAACTCCCGGCGGGCAGCTCATGGCCAACACCTGGCAGGGCCGGTTCCCGTATCGCAACGACGGCGCCCTCGGCTGGCACGGCACCTCGCCGATCGGAGCCTTCCCGGTGAACGGGTTCGGCTTGTCCGACATGATCGGCAACGTGTGGGAGTGGACCACCACGAGGTTCACCGGTCAGCACCGGCCAGGGACCGACGCGCCGGCGTGCTGCCCGCCCGCCGGGGCGGATCCCACGGTGAACCAGGTGCTCAAGGGTGGTTCGCACCTCTGCGCGCCCGAGTACTGTCACCGTTACCGTCCGGCGGCACGGTCGCCGCAGTCGCAGGACAGCGCGACCACCCACATCGGATTTCGCTGCGTGGTCAGCTGAGGGCCGGGACGCGCGCCCGCGCCGAGGGTGCACACAGATCGCGTTTCCCAGCTCAGCGGTGATCTCACCGCACGCTCGACGAGGAAAGCGCGACGATTTGGCGCATTCGCCGTGCTCACCTAGTATGTAGGGGTTGCCTTGGGCAGACCTCGGTTGACTGCTGTATTGAGTCAGCCCCGCGTGCCCTTCGGAAACAAAGACCGCGCACGTCCAGGTCGGTATCTGGCGTGCATACAAAACCAGGTCAGGAGATCGAGTGATTCAGCAGGAATCGCGGTTGAAGGTCGCCGACAACACGGGCGCCAAGGAGATCTTGTGCATCCGCGTGCTCGGTGGCTCATCGCGACGCTACGCAGGCATCGGTGATGTCATCGTCGCGACCGTCAAGGACGCCATCCCCGGCGGCAACGTCAAGCGTGGCGATGTCGTCAAGGCCGTCGTGGTGCGCACCGTCAAGGAGCGTCGCCGCGCCGACGGCAGCTACATCAAGTTCGACGAGAACGCGGCCGTCATCATCAAGGCCGACAACGACCCCCGCGGTACCCGCATCTTCGGGCCCGTCGGCCGGGAACTGCGCGAGAAGCGCTTCATGAAGATCGTCTCGCTGGCGCCGGAGGTTTTGTAAATGAAGGTCCACAAGGGCGACACCGTGCTGGTGGTCTCGGGCAAGGACAAGGGCGCGAAGGGCAAGGTCATCGAGGCCTACCCGACCCGCGACAAGGTTCTGGTCGAGGGCGTCAACCGGATCAAGAAGCACACCGCGCAGTCGCAGAACGAGCGTGGCGCGTCGTCGGGCGGCATCGTCACCCAGGAAGCCGCGATCCACGTGTCCAACGTGATGGTCGTCGACTCCGACGGCAAGCCGACCCGCGTGGGTTACCGCGTCGATGAGGAGACCGGCAAGAAGGTCCGCATCGCCAAGACCAATGGCAAGGACATCTGATGACTGCACCAGAGAAGGTTCAGCCCCGGCTGAAGCAGCGCTACCGCGAAGAGATCCGCGAAGCGCTGAACAAGCAGTTCGAGTTCGACAACGTCATGCAGATCCCTGGCGTCGTCAAGGTCGTCGTCAACATGGGCGTCGGTGACGCCGCCCGTGACGCCAAGCTGATCAACGGCGCGGTCAGTGACCTGCAGCTGATCACCGGCCAGAAGCCGGAGATCCGCAAGGCCCGCAAGTCCATCGCACAGTTCAAGCTGCGTGAGGGCATGCCCATCGGCGCCCGCGTGACCCTGCGCGGCGACCGGATGTGGGAGTTCCTGGACCGGCTGATCTCCATCGCCCTGCCCCGTATCCGCGACTTCCGCGGCCTGAACGGCAAGCAGTTCGACGGCACCGGCAACTACACCTTCGGCCTCAACGAGCAGTCGATGTTCCACGAGATCGACGTGGATTCCATCGACCGTCCCCGCGGCATGGACATCACCGTCGTCACCTCGGCGACCAACGACGACGAAGGCCGTGCGCTGCTGAAGGCGCTGGGCTTCCCCTTCAAGGAGAACTGAGCACATGGCAAAGAAGGCGTTGATCCACAAGGCCAACAAGAAGCCCAAGTTCGCGGTTCGCGCGTACACGCGGTGCAACAAGTGCGGTCGCCCGCACTCGGTCTACCGCAAGTTCGGGCTGTGCCGTATCTGCCTGCGCGAGATGGCGCACGCGGGTGAGCTGCCCGGCGTGCAGAAGTCCAGCTGGTAATCCAGCGGACCGCTGCGCAGTAGACCACACAGACCAATCCAAACAGGTTGCGGAAGGCCCTGAAGAGGGAACCGCCGCGAGGAAGGTGAGCCGGTTGTCATGACGATGACTGACCCGATCGCAGACTTTTTGACACGTCTGCGCAACGCCAATTCGGCGTACCACGATGAGGTGACTCTGCCCCACTCGAAGATCAAGGCGAACATCGCCGAGATCCTCAAGAAAGAGGGCTACATCTCCGATTACCGCACCGAGGATGCCCGCGTCGGCAAGTCCCTGGTGGTCTCGCTCAAGTACGGCCCCAGCCGTGAGCGCAGCATCGCCGGCCTGCGTCGCGTGAGCAAGCCCGGTCTGCGGGTTTACGCAAAGTCCACCAATCTGCCTCGGGTGCTCGGCGGCCTGGGCGTGGCGATCATCTCCACGTCCTCGGGTCTGCTCACCGACCGTCAGGCGGCACGAAGCGGCGTGGGCGGCGAAGTCCTCGCTTACGTCTGGTAGGGGGCAGCAGAACATGTCGCGTATTGGTAAGCAGCCGGTCCTGGTTCCCGCCGGGGTCGATGTGACGATTGACGGCCGCAACGTCTCGGTCAAGGGCCCCAAGGGCACCCTGACCCTGGATGTCGCAGAGCCGATCACCGTCGAGCGCAACGAGGATGGCGCCATTGTGGTCAGCCGTCCCGATGACGAGCGGCGCAGCCGCTCCCTGCACGGGCTCTCCCGCACCCTGGTGGCCAACCTGGTCACCGGCGTCACCGAGGGCTACACCCGCAAGATGGAGATCTTCGGCGTCGGCTACCGCGTCCAGCTCAAGGGTTCCAACCTGGAGTTCGCACTCGGTTACAGCCACCCCGTGGTGATCGAGGCGCCCGAGGGCATCACGTTCGCCGTCGAGACGCCCACGAAGTTCTCGGTCTCAGGTATCGACAAGCAGAAGGTCGGTCAGATCTCCGCGGTCATCCGCCGCCTGCGCCGTCCCGACCCGTACAAGGGCAAGGGCGTGCGTTACGAGGGTGAGCAGATCCGCCGCAAGGTCGGAAAGACAGGTAAGTAAGTCATGGCTACTACAAAGACTGACGCTGCCGCCGCCCGCAAGCCGGTGGGGCAGAACATCTCTGAGACCCGCCGCAACTCCCGGCTGCGTCGGCACGCCCGGTTGCGCAAGAAGGTCTCCGGCACCGCCCAGACCCCGCGTCTGGTGGTCAACCGCTCGGCACGGCACATCCACGTGCAGCTCGTCGACGACCTGCAGGGCGTCACGCTGGCGGCTGCTTCGTCGATCGAGGCCGACGTCCGCGCCGTCGAGGGTGACAAGAAGGCGCACAGCGTTCGCGTCGGTCAGCTGATCGCCGAGCGTGCCAAGGCTGCCGGCGTCGACACCGTGGTGTTCGACCGTGGTGGCTACACCTATGGCGGCCGGATCGCCGCGCTGGCGGATGCCGCGCGCGAGGGCGGGCTGAAATTCTGATGACTGTCAACGAGAGGACTGCATGATGGCCGAGCAGGCAACTGGTGCCGGCGGCCCAGGCGCTTCCGACAACCGTGGTGGCCGTGGCCGCCGCGACGACCGCGGTGGCCGTGGCGGCCGCGACAGCGGCGAGAAGAGCAATTACATCGAGCGCGTGGTGTCGATCAACCGCGTCTCCAAGGTGGTCAAGGGTGGTCGGCGCTTCAGCTTCACCGCACTGGTCATCGTCGGTGACGGCAAGGGCATGGTCGGCGTCGGCTACGGCAAGGCCAAGGAAGTTCCGGCCGCTATCGCCAAGGGCGTCGAGGAGGCTCGCAAGGGCTTCTTCCGCGTTCCGCTGATCGGTGGCACCATCGTGCACCCGGTTCAGGGCGAGGCCGCTGCCGGTGTCGTGATGCTGCGTCCGGCCAGCCCCGGTACCGGTGTGATCGCCGGTGGTGCGGCTCGCGCGGTGCTGGAGTGCGCCGGCGTGCACGACATCCTGGCCAAGTCGCTGGGCAGCGACAACGCGATCAACGTGGTTCACGCCACCGTTGCCGCGCTGAAGCAGATCCAGCGGCCGGAAGAGGTGGCAGCCCGTCGCGGTCTGCCCCTCGAGGACGTTGCGCCGGCCGGCATGCTGAAGGCCCGGCGTGAGAGCGAAGCGCTGGCTGCCGCAGCAGCGCGTGAGGGATCGGCATAACCATGGCAGAACTCAAGATCACCCAGGTGCGCGGAACCATCGGCGCACGCTGGAAGCAGCGCGAAAGCCTGCGGACCCTGGGGCTGAAGAAGATTCGTCAGTCCGTGGTGCGTGAGGACAACGCACAGACCCGCGGTCTGATCAAGGCCGTTCATCACCTCATCGAGGTGGAGGAGGTGAAGTCCTGATGTCCGTTATCAAGCTTCACGACCTGCGGCCCGCTCCCGGGGAGAAGACCGCCAAGACCCGCGTCGGTCGTGGTGAGGGCTCCAAGGGTAAGACCGCCGGTCGTGGTACCAAGGGCACCAAGGCCCGCAAGAACGTCCCCGCGACGTTCGAGGGTGGCCAGATGCCGATCCACATGCGGCTGCCGAAGCTCAAGGGCTTCAAGAACCGCTTCCGGACCGAGTACCAGGTCGTCAACGTCGGCGACATCGCCAAGGCGTTCCCGCAGGGCGGCACCATCGGTGTCGACGAGCTGGTCGCCAAGGGCCTGGTTCGCAAGAACAGCCTGGTGAAGGTGCTCGGCGACGGCAAGCTGGCCGTCAAGGTCGACGTGACCGCCAACAAGTTCAGCGGTAGCGCCCGTGAGGCCATCACCGCCGCCGGCGGTTCGGCCACCGAGCTGTAATCTCTCTGCACGAGCAGACGCAAATGTCCCCGCACGCCCGGCGTGTCGGGGACATTTGCGTCTGCTCACCAGTATCAGGTGAGCCGCGGGATCACGTCGGCGGCCAGGCGCTCCAACTGCTCGCGGTCCTCGGCGATGGTGGCCCCGGTGGGGTTGAGCACGACAGTCTGTGCGCCCGCATCGAGAACCTCGCGCAGGCCCCGCACGACCTCGTCCGCCGTGCCGGCCACGGCCACCTCGCCCAACCCGGACCGGTCCCCGTAGATCCGCCCCAACCCCGCGTCCACCCGTTCCCGCGCGCGGGCGCTGTCGTCGTCGACGATCAGATACACGCGCTTGCCGATCCGGAAGCCGTCCGGGTCCTTGCCCTGTTCGTCGAGCTCGCGGCGCACCGTGCGCACTGCCTCGGCGAAGGCCGCCGTGGTCGAGGAGCCGGCCCCGAGAAACGCGTCGCCATGTCGCACCGCCCGGGCCAGTGCCGCCGGGGCGTTCGCGCCGAACCAGATCGGCGGATGCGGGCGCTGCACGGGTTTGGGGCTGATCGCCAGATCGTCGACATCACGGAAGCGGCCGTGGAAGGTGATCCGCGGTTCATCCGACCAGGCGGCCTTCATCAACTCCAGGCCTTCGGTGAAGCTGGAGATGAACGTCGAGCGGTCCACGCCGAAGGCGGGGAACTGGCGGGAGGCCCCGCCGGGGGCCACACCGACGTCGAGCCGGCCGTGGCTGAGCCGGTCCACCGCGGTGATCGCGGACGCCAGTTGCAGCGGGTCGTGCAGTGACGTGATGAGGACCGCCACCCCCAGCCGCAACGTCGTGGTGACCGCCGCGGCATAGGACAGCAGCTCCAGTGGGGCGATCGTCGGTGCCGGGCCCACCGTCTGTTCGATCGTCCAACCTCCCTCGAATCCGAGTTCCTCGGCGCGAGCCAGGTAGGCCTTGAAACCGGCGTCGTCGAAGCCGTCGTGATCGAGCTGCGGCAGGGAGATGGAAAACGTCACCCGTCTCACGGTACGACGGTGGGCCCGGTGGGCGGAGACTTCTCGTCGGCGCGCGCAGAATCGGCGGATCGGTAGGCTCGTTTCATGTTCGCGTTTCTCCCGGGGCTTCCCGGCCAGGACGATCTGAAGACGTTGGTCCGGCGCGTTGACACCGCCCGGCACAACGGAGTTCCCAACGGATGTGTGTTGGAGCTGGACCTGCAGTCGATGCCGCCGGAGACCACCGGCTTCGACCCGCTCGCCGTGATCGCCGGCGGGGGCCGCCCGCTGACGCTGCGGCAGGCCGTCGCGGCGATCCACCGGGCCGCCGAGGACGATCGGGTGGCCGGTCTGATCGCGCGGGTGCAGCTGCCTGCCGCCGCGCCCGGCCCGGTCCAGGAACTGCGCGACGCCATCGCGGCGTTCAGCGATGTCAAGCCCACGCTGGCCTGGGCCGAGACCTATCCGGGCACGCTGTCCTACTACCTGGCATCGGCGTTCCGCGAGGTGTGGATGCAGCCGTCGGGCACGGTAGGCCTGGTCGGATTCGCCACCAACGCGATGTTCCTTCGTGACGCGCTCGACAAGGTGGGTATCGAGGCGCAGTTCGTCGCGCGTGGTGAATACAAGTCCGCGGCAAACGTTTTCACCGAAGCCCGGTACACCGACGCGCAGCGCGAGGCCGACGGCCGGATGATCGAAAGCCTGCGATCGCAGGTGTGGCAGGGCATCGCCGAGTCGCGGCACCTGAGCACCGAGGCGATCAACACACTGGCCGACACCGCGCCGGTGCTGCGTGACGACGCGATCACCGCCGGGCTGGTCGATCGGATCGGGTTCCGCGACGAGGCCTACTCGCGGATCGGCGAGCTGTCCGGAGGCCCGACCGAAGCGGGCGCGGATGCCGACAGTCACCCGGATGCCCTTCCGCGGCTTTACCTTTCGCGCTACGCACGCACCACCCCCAAGGTGCCGACGCCGCAGCTGCCGGGCCGCAAGTCCAAGCCCACCGTCGCGGTGGTCACCCTGCACGGTCCGATCGTGAGCGGGCGCGGTGGGCCGCAGGTGCTGCCGGTGGGTAACTCCAACGCCGGCGGGGACACCATCGCCGCAGCCCTGCGCGAGGCGGCCGCCGACGACGAGGTGTCGGCGATCGTGCTGCGCGTGGACAGTCCCGGCGGATCGGTCACCGCATCGGAAACCATCTGGCGCGAGGTGATCCGGGCCCGCGAGCGCGGCAAGCCCGTTGTCGCGTCGATGGGTGCGGTCGCCGCGTCGGGTGGCTATTACGTGTCGATGGCGGCCGATGCCATCGTGGCCAACGCCGGTACCATCACCGGTTCCATCGGTGTGATCACCGGCAAGCTGATCTCGCGGGAGCTCAAGGACAAGCTCGGGATCGGTTCGGATTCGCTACGTACCAACCCCAATGCCGACGCCTGGTCCTCGAATGCGCCGTTCACCGACGAACAGCACGCTCAGATCGAAGCCGAGACCGACCTGTACTACACCGATTTCATCTCACGAGTGGCCGACGGGCGAAAGTTGTCGGTCGAGCAGGTCGATGCGGTGGCCCGGGGCCGGGTGTGGACCGGCGCTGATGCCAAGGATCACGGCCTGGTCGACGAACTGGGTGGCCTGCGCACTGCGATCACCCGGGCCAAGGTGCTGGCCGGGCTGGATCCGGACACCAAGGTGCGGGTGCTGAGCTACCCCGGTTCGACCTGGCTCGACATATTGCGGCCCAAGCCTTCCTCGCAGCCGGCCGCCGCCTCGTTGCCGCAGGCTGTCGGCAGTGTGCTCGGTCAGTCCCTGCTCGGCATGCTGGACCAGGCCGGGCGCACCGTGACCGGTGTCAACGCACTGTGGCTGGGGGAGCACCGGTTCTGATGCGGACCCGCCGGCGACAGCGGTGATTCGCATCGTGGCGCGTCGCGCGGTAACGTCGGGCCCCGGAGCAGAAGGTAGCCAATAAAACTACGGTCTGGCCCTGCGGTGTTGATCTGAATCAGCCGACGTCGAAGATGTGATCCGACGGGAGCAGTGTCGTCAGACACGAGGAGGGTTCCCGTGGGCACCGCGCACTCGGACAGTACGGGCAAGACGCCAGATTCGCCGGAGTCAGAAGAGCCGGCCACGGTGGAGGAAACTCCTCCCGAAGTTCAACGGCGTGCCGTCGCGGCTTCCGCGATCGGTAACGCCACCGAATGGTTTGACTACGGCATTTACGCCTACGGCGTGACCTACATATCCGCCGCGATCTTCCCCGGCGACACCGAGAACGCGACGCTGCTGGCGCTCATGACGTTCGCGGTGTCCTTCCTGGTCCGCCCCCTCGGCGGATTCGTCTGGGGTCCGCTGGGGGACCGGATCGGCCGAAAACATGTGCTGGCCATAACAATTCTGCTGATGGCCGGTTCCACACTGTGCGTGGGGCTGGTCCCGACGTATGCCTCCATCGGTATCTGGGCCCCCGTGCTGATGGTGCTGCTGCGGATGATCCAGGGCTTCTCGACCGGCGGAGAGTACGGCGGCGCAGCGACTTTCATGGCGGAGTACGCCCCGTCTCGCCGGCGCGGATTCCTCGGAAGCTTCCTTGAGTTCGGCACCCTGGCCGGATTCTCGTTGGGCGCGTTGATGATGCTGGGCTTCTCGGTGGTGCTCGCCGAGGACCAGATGGGTTCGTGGGGTTGGCGATTGCCGTTCCTGGTCGCCGCGCCGCTGGGGCTGATCGGTGTCTACCTGCGCACCCGGCTGTCCGAGACCCCGGTATTCCGGGAGCTGTCCGAAGCGGGGGAGGAGGAGCCGCAACCCTCCACCGAACTCAAGGACCTCCTGCTGCGGTACTGGGGGCCGGTGCTGCGGTTGGGCGGTCTGGTCGTGGCGCTCAACGTGGTCAATTACACCCTGCTGACTTACATGCCCACCTACCTCAAGAGCACCATCGGACTGTCCACCGATATGTCGCTGGTGGTGCCGATCATCGGCATGCTGGCGATGATGCTGTTCGTGCCGTTCGCCGGCCACATCTCGGATCGCGTTGGGCGTAAACCGATGTGGTGGTTCTCGCTGATCGGGCTGTTCGTGGCGGGCGTGCCGATGTTCCTGCTGATGGGCACAAGTGTGGCCGGCGCGGTGATCGGTTTCGCGGTGCTGGGGCTGCTGTACGTGCCCCAGCTGGCCACCATCTCGGCGACCTTCCCGGCCATGTTCCCCACCCAGGTCCGGTATGCGGGCTTCGCGATCGCCTACAACGTGTCGACGTCGATATTCGGCGGTACCGCACCGGCGGTCAACGATTGGCTGGTGAACCTCACCGGCGAGAACCTGGTGCCGGCCTATTACATGATGGGGGCCTGCGTGATCGGCGCGGTGGCGCTGGTGGGCGTTCCCGAGACCGCCCGATGTCCGATCAACGGCACCGAGATCCCCGGCACACCGGAAGCCCCGCCGCCGCTCGAGTACGACGAGTTGGGCAGCGGTGCCGACACCTCCGGCCGGGCCGCCTGAGTTTCAGCCCAGCGTTCCGCTGATGTAGACGATCTCGCCCATCGGATCGCTGTCGTCGCGGGCGGGCACCGGCAGGCCGTGGCGGACGAACAGCTCGGATCGCACGGCCCCGGTCATCTTCCAGCCCTTGGCGCTCAAGTAATCGGCGGCCGAATGCCTTTCGCCGTGATAGATGAGCGACGGCATGTCCAGGTTCAAACCGAGCTGGCTGAACGTCGCGGTTGCGGCCCGCGCTTTCTCCGGGTCGAAATCCTTGAGACCGGGTACGAATTCGGTGGCCACCGCACTGCCGGGTGCGCTGAGCGCCGCGATGTTGTCGAACAGCCGGTCCTGAGCCTCTGGTGGGAGATAGATCAGCAGACCCTCGGCGCACCATGCGGTCGGGGCGCCCGGATCGAATCCCGCCGCCTGCAGGGCGGCCGGCCAGTCGTCGCGCAGGTCGACCGGAACGGTGCGCCGTTCTGCGGTCGGTTCGGCACCGAGATCGGCCAGCGTGCGGGTCTTGAACTCGATCACCTCGGGCTGGTCGATCTCGTACACCACGGTGCCCTCGGGCCAGGGCAGGCGGTAGGCGCGGGAGTCCAATCCGGAGGCCAGGATCACCGCCTGTCGGATGCCTGCCTTGCCGGAGGCGACGAAGTAGTCGTCGAAAAACCGTGTGCGTACGGCCATTTCGTCGATGTTGGCACGCGCCCGGTCGGCGGCATCCGGTGCCAATTGGGTCAGCGATTCCAGGCTCAGCTCACCGTCGACCATCTTGGTGAACACCTCGATGCCGACCGCGCGGACCAACGGCGCGGCGAACGGATCGTCGATCAGGCCGTGCGGATCCTGGCTGGCGATCGCCCGCCCGGTCGCCACCAGCGTTGCGGTTGCGCCGACACTGGAGGCCAGGTCCCAGCTGTCGCCATCGGTACGTGCCATCGTGTCTCCCGGTCGTCTAGTTCGGTGTCTTCAGTGTCGCCGACAGATAACCAGAATCGCCGGCGAGATCGGCAAGCTCGTCGGGATAGTCGAAGCCGTGGGACTCGTAGGCCGCCCGGCTGGGTTGCACGGTCGCGTCCCACCCCAGCGTCGTGAGGTGGTCGCGGGCCGATGTGCGCTCACCCGAGTAGAACAGGTCCATCAGATCCACGTCGGACCCGACTTTCTTCGACCACTGGCTGACCCGCTCGGACCACTTGTCCGTGAGCGAGGCGGCGTCCATGTGCTCGGTGGCCAGCCGGCTGCCCGGAGCGCTGAGCGCGGTGATGTTGTCGAACAACCGGTCCTGGGCTTCAGGCGGCAGATAGATCAGCAGCCCCTCGGCGATCCAGGCGGTCGGGACCCCTGGATCGAAGCCGTTGTCACGCAGGGCCTTCGGCCAGTCGTCGCGCAGATCGACCGGCACGGTGTGGAGGTCGGCGGCCGGTTGGGCCCCGAGGCCGGCCAGCGTGCGGGCCTTGAACTCCAGCACCGCGGGCTGGTCCACCTCGAACACCACGGTGCCCGCCGGCCAGGCCAGCCGGTACGCGCGGGTGTCCAGCCCAGAGGCCAGGATCACCGCCTGCCGGATCCCGGCCTCGCCCGCGGCGGTGAAGAAGTCGTCGAAAAACCGCGTGCGAACTGCGATCTGCTCGCACATCCGCTGCCGGTCGAGCATTACGTCGCCCTCGACGCATACCTCACCGTCGGCGAGCCGGATGCTGTGCTCCAGACCCACCGCCCGCACCAGCGCGTCGGCGTACGGGTCGTTGATCAGCGGGTCGGGCTGTTTGGAGGCCAGTGCGCGCGAGGCTGCGACGCCCGTCGCGGTGGCGCCGACGCTCGTGGCCAGATCCCAGCTGTCGCCTTCGGTGCGTGTCATGGTGCTCCTATTCTCGTATCGCGATGACGGCCTGCGAGTTGCGTTGCGGGGCAGCGGCTTCTCCGGTGGGGAAGGGGCGTCCGTATTCGGTGAACAGCTCGGGTCGCCGCCGGGCGGTGACCGACCATCCGCTGCCGGCGAGGTATCCGACGACCGAATTGCGCTCGCCGTCGTACCAGAGGTTGGCCAGGTCGAGTTCGAGGCCGTGTCGACGCCACTGCTCGCTCATCTCGTTGCCGCGCTCGCGCAGATTTGCCGCGATATCGGGGTGGAACTCGGTGGCCAGGCGGCTGCCCGGAGCGCTGAGTGCGGTGATGTCGTCGAACAACCGGTCCTGGGCGTCGGGTGGCAGATAGGCCAGCAGGCCCTCGGCGCTCCACGCACTCGGTGCGGTCGGATCGAAACCCGCAGCCTGCAGGGCCGTGGGCCAGTCTTCACGCAGGTCGATGGCCACGGTGCGGCGTTCAGCGGTGGGGGTGGCCCCGATCTGCGTCATCGTGGCCGTCTTGGCGCCGATCACCTCGGGTTGGTCGATCTCGTACACCACGGTGCCGTCGGGCCAGGGCAGGCGGTAGGCGCGCGAATCCAGACCGGAGGCCAGGATGACCGCCTGCCGGATCCCGGCGTCGCCTACGGCGGCGAGGAAGAAGTCGTCGAAGAACTTCGTCCGGACCGCCATGATCCCGATCATCAACTCGGCGCCGGCGGCCAACTCGCCATCGAGCGCGATCTCGCCGTCGACGAGTTTGGTGAAGAACTCCACCCCGACCGCGCGCACCAACGCCGCCGCATACGGATCGTTGATCAGCGGGTCGGGTTCGGCGCTGGCGATCGCGCGGGCCGCAGCGACCATCGTCGCCGTCGCGCCCACGCTGGAAGCCAGATCCCAACTGTCGGTGTCAGACCGTGCCATCGCGCGCCTCCCTCAGTTCTCGGCGCTGATGTAGAGCACCGACGCCGCGTGGGCCTCGTCCTCGACCGGGGGCAGGCCCGTGCGGATCAGCAGATCGTTCGACGAGATGCCGGTGGTCTTCCAGGCGTGGCCCTCCAGATAGGTCGTCACATCGGCGCGGTCGCCGAGGAAGATCAGCTCGTTGAGGTCCATGTCCAGGCCGTGGGCCCGCCAGCGGTCGGTGAACTCCTGCATGCGGGCCCGGATCGTCTCCTCGTCATTGGTCTCGGTCGCGGGCACGCCCTCGACACCCAGGCGGCTGCCGGGCGCGCTGAGCGCGGTGACCTGGTCGAGCAAACGGTCCTGGGCATCGCCCGGCAGGTAACCCAGCAACCCCTCGGCGATCCACGCCGTCGGCTGGGACGGATCGAAGCCGGCCTCGGCCAGCGCCGCGGGCCAGTCGAAGCGCAGGTCGATCGCCACCGTGCGGCGGTCGGTCGTCGGCACCGCACCCAGGTTCGCCAGGGTGGCGCCCTTGAACTCGATCACCTCGGGCTGGTCGACCTCGTAGACGACGGTGCCCGCCGGCCACGGCAGCCGGTAGGCCCGGGAATCCAGCCCGGCCGCCAGGATCACGGCCTGCCGGATGCCGGCGCGGCATGCGCCGAGGAAGAAGTCGTCGAAGAAGCGGGTGCGGGCGGCCATCCCGTTGGCGAACCGGATCAGGCCTGTCGCGGCTTCCTCGTCCAGACCCTCGGTGGTGAAGTTCTCGTCGGCGAGCTTGGTGAAGAAGTCCATCCCGACGGCGCGCACCAGGGGAGCGGCGAAGGGGTCGTCGATCACCGGATCATCGGCGTTGGTGGCCATCGCGCGCGCTGCCGCAACCATCGTCGCCGTGGCACCCACGCTGGACGCGAGGTCCCACGAATCGTCAGCAGTCCGGGCCATGAATCCCCCTTGTTCAGTCAAAATCAACGTGTTAGTTAGGTGATGTAATGAGCTGCCGCCGACTGTACGCTCCGATTCTGAAGAGAAGCTCTGCTCCGCGGCCCGGCCAGATCCCGGACGGGCGGAGGAGGGTCGACGCGGGTGCATGCCGGGGGTGTTCGGCGGCAACTGTTACTCTCGTAGACTGATTTGACGGCTGAGTCCGCAGGCTGCGCGCCTGCAGGGCGGTCGTACACGACTTGACCATTGACGCTGGCTCCACCAGCCCCATTTGGCACGCCGCGCTGAGAGGTCGGCTGCGCAGGAGGAAGAGTGCTTTCGGCTTTCATCTCATCGCTGCGGACGGCCGACCTCAGACGCAAGATCCTGTTCACGTTGGGCCTGGTGATCCTGTACCGGGCCGGCGCGTCGATCCCGTCTCCGGGTGTCAACTATCCGAACGTCCAGAAGTGCATCGAGCAGGTCAGCGGCGGTGACTCGGCGCAGATCTACTCGCTGATCAACCTGTTCTCAGGTGGTGCGCTGCTGCAGCTGACGGTGTTCGCGGTGGGCGTCATGCCCTACATCACCGCAAGCATCATCGTGCAGCTTCTGGTCGTGGTGATCCCGCGGTTCGAGCAGCTGCAGAAGGAAGGTCAGGCCGGCCAGGCGAAGATGACGCAGTACACGCGTTATCTGTCGATCGCGCTGGCCATCCTGCAGGCCACCAGCATCGTGGCACTGGCCGCCAACGGTGGGCTGCTGCAGGGCTGCAGCCTCGACATCATCCAGGACACTTCGGTCTTCGGCCTCATCGTCATCGTGCTGGTGATGACCGCGGGCGCGGCACTGGTGATGTGGATGGGTGAGCTGATCACCGAACGCGGCATCGGCAACGGCATGTCCCTGCTGATCTTCGCCGGCATCGCGGCCCGGATCCCGTCCGAGGGCCAGACCATCCTGGAGAGCCGTGGCGGCCTGGTGTTCACCGCTGTCGTTGCCGCGACGCTGCTGATCATCGTCGGTGTGGTGTTCGTCGAGCAGGGTCAGCGCCGTATCCCGGTGCAGTACGCCAAGCGCATGGTGGGCCGCAAGATGTACGGCGGCACCTCCACCTACCTGCCGCTCAAGGTCAACCAGGCCGGTGTCATCCCGGTGATCTTCGCGTCGTCGCTGATCTACATCCCGCACCTGATCACCCAGCTGATCCAGAGCGGTAGTTCCAATCCGGGGACCGGTTGGTGGGACAAGTTCGTCGCCGACTATCTGACCAACCCGGCGGACCCCGTCTACATCGCGATCTACTTCGGCCTGATCATCTTCTTCACGTACTTCTACGTGTCGATCACCTTCAACCCCGACGAGCGCGCCGACGAGATGAAGAAGTTCGGCGGATTCATCCCGGGCATCCGTCCCGGCAAGCCGACCGCCGACTATCTGCGGTACGTGCTCAGCCGGATCACCCTGCCCGGTTCGATCTACCTGGGTGTGATCGCCGTTCTGCCCAACGTGTTCCTGCAGATCGGCAACACGGGCTCGGTACAGAATCTGCCGTTCGGCGGAACCGCGGTTCTCATCATGATCGGTGTCGGTTTGGACACCGTGAAGCAGATCGAGAGCCAGCTCATGCAACGCAACTACGAAGGGTTCCTGAAGTGAGAGTCGTTCTACTCGGACCGCCCGGCGCGGGCAAAGGCACGCAGGCAGAGAAGCTGTCCGAGAAGCTCGGCATCCCGCAAATCTCCACCGGGGACCTGTTCCGCAAGAACATCGGTGACGGAACCCCGCTCGGCCTGGAGGCCAAGCGTTACCTGGACGCCGGCGATCTGGTGCCGGCCGAGCTGACGAACCGCCTCGTCGAAGACCGCATCGATCAGGCTGACGCGGCCGACGGATTCATCCTCGACGGCTACCCGCGCTCGGTCGAGCAGGCCGGCGCGCTCAAGGACATGCTTGCCGCCCGCAACACCAAGCTCGACGCCGTGGTGGAGTTCCAGGTGTCCGAGGACGAGCTGCTGACCCGCCTCAAGGGCCGCGGCCGCGCCGACGACACCGACGAGGTCATCCGCAACCGCATGAAGGTCTACCGCGACGAGACCGAGCCGCTGCTGGAGTACTACCGCGACGACCTGAAGACCGTGGATGCGGTGGGCGCCCTCGACGAGGTGTTCGCCCGCGCGTTGCACGCACTGGGTAAGTGATCGGATTGCCGGGGTTGCGCAAGCGCAAGGTCGTTGCGCAGCGCACCGCCGGAGAGTTGGACGCGATGGCGGTGGCCGGGGCACTCGTCGCCTCGGCGCTGCGCGCGGTGCGCGACACCGCCGCACCGGGAGTGTCCACACTCGAACTGGACCAGATCGCCGAATCCGTCATCCGCGACGGTGGCGGCACCCCGTCGTTCCTCGGGTACCATGGATTCCCGGCCAGTATTTGCGCATCGGTCAATGACCGTGTGGTGCATGGCATTCCGTCGGCCGGCGAGAAATTGGCCGCCGGGGATCTGGTGTCCATCGACTGCGGCGCGATCGTCGACGGCTGGCACGGCGACTCCGCCGTCACCTTCGGGATCGGTGCGCTCATCGCCGCCGACGAAGCCCTTTCTGCGGCAACGAAATCCGCCATGGAGGCCGGTATCGCCGCGATGCTGCCCGGAAACCGGCTCACCGATGTCTCGCACGCGATCGAGGTCGAGACCCATGCTGCCGAGGCCCGCCACGACCGCAAGTACGGGATCGTCGACGGCTACGGCGGCCACGGCATCGGCCGGCAGATGCACATGGACCCGTTCCTGCCCAACGAGGGCTCACCCGGGCGGGGCCCGTACCTGCAGCCGGGTTCGGTCCTGGCGATCGAACCCATGCTCACCCTCGGCACCACCGAGACCGTGATCCTCGACGACGACTGGACCGTCGTCACCGCCGACGGCACCCGCGCCGCGCACTGGGAGCACACCGTCGCCGTCACCGAAGACGGCCCGCGAATCCTCACACAGTAATTAACGCCAGCAATCACTACCTGAAACGCGCGCCAACTCTGGTGCAAGCCTGCGCGCAAAGGTAGTAATTGAACCGGATTGCCACCCACGTCGTATCACAGGCGGAGGTTGGGAATGGATGATCCGGAGGCCGCCATGATGCGGGTGCTCTACGACGAGCACGCTGCCGCGCTGTGGCGCTACGCCCTGCGACTCACGGGTGACCGTGCGCGCGCCGAGGACGTGGTGCAGGAGACGCTGCTGCGTGCATGGCGTCACCCCGATGTCACCGCCGATACCGACCGGTCCGCGCGGGCCTGGTTGTTTACCGTGGCGCGAAACATGATCATTGATGAACGCCGGAGTGCTCGGTTTCGCAATGAGACCGGGGTGGCCGATCCCGAGCAGGTGGCAGACCACTCCGGGGCTGCCGCCACTCCCGACCAGGTGGACAACGCCTTGGACCGAATACTGCTGAGCACGGCGCTGAGCCAACTGTCCGACGAACATCGGGCCGTGGTCCGCCGGGCCTACTACCAGGGCTGGACCACCGGCCAGATTGCCGACGACCTGCACATACCCGAGGGAACCGTGAAATCACGGCTGCACTACGCGGTCCGCGCGTTACGACTGAACCTGCAAGAGATGGGGGTGACACGATGACACAGTTCGGTGTACCCCACGTCCCCGATCCGGTTGAATTCGACCGCTACCGGACCTGGGATGCGGCCTACGTTCTGGGATCGCTCGACAGCTCCGAGCGACGCGAGTATGAGGCCCATCTGGAGGGCTGCGAGCGGTGCCGCTCCGCGGTGGCCGAGTTGAGCGGGATGCCCGCGCTGCTGGCCATGCTCGACCTCGACGAGGTGCTGGCCCTGGAATCCGAACAGCCGGATCCGCCGCTGCGGCCCGAGGTGCTGGAGTCCGTGCTGGCCAAGGTCAGCTGGCGGCGGCGCCGCTCGCGGTGGATCACCACCGCGGCCGTGGGTGTGGCCGCGGCGCTGCTGGCGCTCGCCGTGGTGGTCGGTATCCGTCCCGAGGTGTTCGGCCTACACAGCGGCACCGATCAGCAGAGCGCGCAGATGCTGGCGATGAACAAGGTCTCCGATACGCCGATCAACGCCAGCATCGCGATGACCAGTTACTCCTGGGGCACCCGGATCGACATGGCCTGCAGTTACGGGAGCTGGGGCAAGCAGGATGCGCCCCCGCAGAACCTGGGCATGGTGGTGATCGGCCGGGACGGTAGCCGCAACGAGGTCGCGACGTGGCTCGGGTTGTCCGGCGCCACCGCGCTGCCCAGCGGCAACACCCAGATGCCGATGGCGGATATCGCTGCGGTGCAACTGGTTACCTCCCCTGAAGGCAAGGTGCTGCTGGAAAAGCAGCTCTGAGGGATATCGCGCTCAGCCGTCCTTGTGGGCACTGAGCAGGAAGCCGGGCATGGTGATGTGCCCGGCACCGTCCCGCTCCACGCCGGGCAGTGACGCCGGCCCGCCGGCGGCCGGGGTGTCGTTGCCGTACAGCTTGGCCGGGCGCACCTCGTCGACGGTCCAGCAGGTGGCCACCGTATCGCGCAACTCGTCGGCGGTGAAGCCGGTCGGTCCCGGGGTGGTGCCGCCGAAGGGCCGGGTCGCGAAGGCCAGGATGAACAGCACCGCGCCCGGTGCCGAGGCGCGGTGGATCGCCCGGATGTAGGACTGGCGCCCCTCGATCGGCAGGGCGTGCAGCAGCCCGCTGTCCAGCACGGTGTCGAAGCGGCCGTCGTAACCGCCGAAGTCGGTCATGTCGGCCTGCGCGAAAGTAACTGTGGTCAGGCCCTGTTCGGCCGCGGTGGCGGCCGCCGCGGCCACCGCCGTGGCGCTGGCATCGAGCCCCACCACGTGGTACCCCTTGGCCGCCAGCGCCAGGGACAAGGCAGCGTGGCCGCAGCCCGAGTCGAGGACCTCGCCGTGCACCTTGCCCTGCTCGATCAGGCGGGCGAGCTCGGGCTGTGGTTCCCCGATGCTCCACGGCGGCGGGGTGTCCTGCCGGTAGGCCGCGTCCCAATCCATATACGGCTGTGTCACCTGATGCCTCCGATCGTGGTCGAGCCGGCCCCTGGGCCTTTCCCTCCACTATGCCCAGTTCTACCGAGACCGGCTGGGCGTCTCCTGGGGTGTGGCAGGGAGTTTCCAAAAATCCGTGCCCGCGGTGAACCCGGGAATCCCACCGGTCGTGTCAATTGCAGAGCACGGAAGTAGGTGACACATGGTCAAGGCGCACAGGGTGGTGGACCACATCGTCGGCTATCTGGCCGCCAATGGCGTCTCGCACATCTTCGGTGTCGACGGTGCCAACATCGAAGATCTGTACGACGCGGCGCACTTCTGTGACGACCTCACCGCGGTTCTGGCCAAGCACGAATTCTCCGCTGCCACAATGGCGGACGGATACAGCCGCAGCGGCGCCGGGATCGGCGTGGTGGCGGCGACGTCAGGCGGTGGCTGCCTGAACACCGTGCCGGGACTGGCCGAGTCGCTGGCCAGCCGGGTGCCCGTGCTGGCCCTGATCGGGCAGGCGCCGACGACACTCGACGGCCGCGGCGCCTTCCAGGACACCAGTGGTGAAAACGGAAGCCTCGACGGGCACGCCTTGTTCTCGGCGGTCTCGCTGTACTGCCGCCGGGTGCTGACACCCGCGGACATCCTGACCGCGCTGCCCGACGCGCTGGCCGCCGCTCGCACCGGCGGGCCCGCGGTGTTGTTACTGCCCAAGAACATTCAGCAGGCCGATCTGGGGGAGCCGGCTGCGCGCAACGGCAGCGGTGTCGCCAGGAGCGAGGCGGTACGGCATGGTGATCTCGGCGTGCTCGAGCAGGCCCTGCGCCGGGTCGACGGCTCGATCACCATCATCGCCGGCGAGCAGGTGGCGCGCGACGATGCCCGTGCCGAACTGGAACAGCTGCGGGCCACCCTGCGGGCGCGGGTGGCCACGGTGCCCGATGCCAAAGACGTGGCGGGCACCCCGGGGCTCGGCTCATCCTCGGCACTAGGGGTAGCCGGCGTGATGGGCCATCCCGGAGTGTCCGTCGCCGCAGCGCAGAGCGCACTGTGTCTGCTCGTCGGCACCCGCATGACGGTGACCGCCCGGGCAGGTCTCGACAGCGTGCTGGGTGCGGTGGCGACCTACTCGATCGGCGCCCAGGTGCCCTACCCGTCGTGCGCCCACGTGCATTCCGGCGACCTGCGCGAGTCGTTGGCGCAACTGACCCGGGCGCTGTCCGGTCCCGGGCGCCCCACCCAGGTCAGGGTGCCGGATACGGTGCCGCACACCGAACTGCGACCACCGGCGCACGACGGGCCGGGAATCCGCTACCGCGACGCGATGGCCGTGCTCGACGGTGCCCTGCCCGACGGCACCGACATCGTCGTCGACGCGGGCAACGTCGGGGCCTCGGCCATCCACTATCTGCCGGCCCGGCGCGACGGCCGCTTCATGGTCGCGCTCGGCATGGGCGGGATGGGCTACAGCTTCGGTGCCGGCATCGGGATGACGTTTCACCGAGCCTCGGCCGTCGGCGCTGTGCCCAACCGCCGCACCGTGGTGATCGCCGGTGACGGCTCATTCTTCATGCACGGCATGGAGATTCACACCGCACTGCAGTACCGGCTGCCGATCACCTTCGTGCTGTTCGACAACCACGCGCACGCC
This sequence comes from Mycolicibacterium neworleansense, assembly GCF_001245615.1. NCBI lineage: Bacteria > Bacillati > Actinomycetota > Actinomycetes > Mycobacteriales > Mycobacteriaceae > Mycobacterium > Mycolicibacterium neworleansense. The sequence continues at coordinate 3,052,769 of NZ_CWKH01000001.1, read as the reverse complement.
ATGTGCGTCACCCGCGAACAGCTGTTCTACGACGATCGATACTCCTACAACAGGTTCGGCCCGAGCCGGCTGGGCGCCGGCCTGGCGGCGATGTTCCCCGGCCTTCCCGCGTACGACGTCACCGAGTCCCGGCACCTGCCCCAGGCGCTGGGCATGGCGCTGGACACCGACGGTCCGTCGGTGCTCAGCATCGAATGTTCAGCCGACGAAATCCCGCCGTTCGCAGCATTTCTCACCCCCGCTGACAGCACCCCTTCGATCGCACAGGAGAACAGGTCCCATGTCACTGCCCGCACTTGAAGACATCACGGCCCATCGGGCCACCCGCACCCCGCTGGACGGACTGATCCGCATCGAGACCTCGCCCAAGGAGCAGGCCACTCCGATCATCATGGACATGATGCGGTCGGTCTACCCGCACGACCAGGTGTTCGGTGAGTACTGCACGGTCAACGACTACATCGAGTGCCCACCCGAAGAGCTGTTCGACTACCTGTCCGACACCCGCTGCCTGGAGGAGTGGACCTACAGCCTGCGCGGTTTCACCCAGACCGAGGAGCCCGGGCTGTGGCTGGCCCACGACCGGCTCGGCGCCGGGCCGTCGGGACCGGGCAGCGAGATCTACACCCGCACCGTGGCCAACCGCGACGCACTCACCGTGGACTACCACTGCGCCTGGGATCAGGGCAAGCATCTGTGGATGATCTACCTGATGCGCATCGTCGACGCGCAGGTGGTGCTGGACAAGCCGGGATCGGTTGTGCTGTGGACGAATTGCCACCATCCGTTCTACGACGAGAACCCCTACCCGGAGACCGCGCCCCCGGCGCGGCCGGTCTGGGTGGGCGACTTCTGGGACATGTTCGGCCCCGGCCACCTGCTGGAACTGCGAAACCTCAAGGCGATCGCCGAATACCGGCACCGCAACGGTCTGCCGGTCACCCCGGCCTGGATGAAGTGAGGCCCCACCATGATCGAGACGACTCCCGTCAGCCTCATCGACCTGTCCACCTATCTGCCCGGCGACCCGATCAGCGCCGAGTACTACGCGGGGTTCGCCGAGACCGATGAGCTGGCCGACAACGTGATGTTCCGGGCACCGCGGTTCCGCCATCATGTGGGGCCCGAGGAGACCGCGATCGACATGGTCGAGCGGGCCGCCGCCGGGTTGATCGAGCGGCACGGTGCCGACGCCATCACCGGGGCAGACGTGTTGATCACCCATACCCAACTGCCCGACATGCCGTTCTACGGCGGCGGTGGCGGCATGGCGCACCGGCTGGGGATGAAACCCAACTGGGTGATCGACCTGCACAACGGCGGGTGCGCGGCCTTCGTCCTCGGGCTCAAGGTGGCCCGCACGCTGTTGAGCGCGGGAGAGGGCCGGACCGCGGTGATCGCGATCGCCCAGAACTCCGCCGGCCAGGTCTTCGATCAGGAGACCATCCGGCGCAAGGCGCAGGCGGCGGTTCCCGGAGACGGCGCTGCGGTGGCGCTGGTGACGCTGTCTGACCAGTCCCCGATCCTCGACATCGAATGCCGTACCTACGGGGAGTACGCGGGTGACATGACCGTCGTGATGGATCCGCCGCGCAAATGGTGGCAGGCCGGCCCGGGGGAGGCGTGCATCGGCTTCACCGAGAGCAAGATCACCAAGGTGCTGGCCCGGGGCAACCGGCAGGTCCCCGAGGTGTCCTATACCGTCTGCGACCGGATCGGTGTGCAGCCCAAGGACATCGACCTGTTCGTCACCAATCAGCCCAACCGGGTGTTCCTGCGGAACTGGCGCGACGCGCTGGAACTGCCCGCCGAGCGTCACGTCGACACCTTTGACGAATGTGGGAACCTTTTCGCCGCAGGCATTCCGGTCAATCTCGACCGGGCCGTCACCGGCGGGCGGGTGAAGGCCGGCGACACCGTGCTGATGGCCGCCTTCGCCCACGCCGGTGACTTCGCCGGGGCCGCCGCCGTCCGGTGGGGTGGCCGGGCCGGTAACACCGCCGACCTGGGGAACGTGTGATGGTGGCACCGCGCACCGCACTGTCTGACGTGGTCGGCGCGCTGCCGCAGGCGGTGAACCCGTTGGCGCTGTCGCTCAACGAATGCCCGTTCCCGCCGCTGCCCGCGGTGCGCTCGGCGCTGCGCGCGTGCGACGAGGCCGCGAACCGGTACCCGGAATTCCTCCCGCAGCGGTTGCGCTCGCTGATCGCCGGTCACGACGGCGTGGCCGAGGAGCAGGTGATCGTCGGCGCCGGTGCCACCGGGGTGATCATGCAGGTGCTGCATGCGGTGACCAGTCCGGGCGACACCATGGTGATGGCGGAGCCCACCTTCGACGGATATCCGATCTTCGCGCAGATGGCGCGGTTGCGGACGGTGACGGTTCCGCTCGATGCGCACGGCCACCACGATCTGGATGCGATGGCCGAGGCCGCGAAGGGCGCCAGGGTGGTGGCGGTCTGCCGGCCGCACAACCCGACGGGCACCGTCGAACCGTCTGGTGCGATCGAGCGCTTCCTGACCAGGCTTCCCGAGGACACCGTTGTGTTGCTGGACGAGGCCTACGTGGAATTCCTGACCGCCGAACAGCGCATCGACGGACCGAGCCTGGTGGCCCGGTTCGGCAATGTCGTGGTGGTGCGGACCTTTTCGAAGGCCTACGGCTTGGCCGGCCTGCGGATCGGCTACGGGTTCTGCGCCCCCGATCTCGCCCGTCAGCTGTGGCAGATGCAGCTGCCGTTCGGCATTGGGCTCAGCGCCCAGGTGGCCGTCGCCGCCTCCTACGATGCGGAAAACCAGCTACGCCAACGTATCCGGATGATCGCCGCGGAACGGCGCTATCTGCAGATGCGATTGCGGGCGCTCGGCGTGTACAGCACCGACGGGCAGGCCAACTTCCTCTACCTGCCCGGCGGGTACCGGCGATGGCCGGAGGTGTTCGACGGCACCGGACTTCAGGTCCGCCATTACGCCGACGGCGGAGTGCGGATCACCGTCGGATCGAGGCAGTCCACCCGTGCGGTGCTGGGGGCGGTGACGGCGGCCGCCTGAAGCGCAGGCGCGGCCGGGGTCGATGCGTGCATCGCTGCCCGGCGCCGCGCGGCGATGCGGTAAGAAGAGGCGTGCCCTCGCCAACAGACAAGCGTGACCCCATCGCGCAGGCCCGCGCGAACTGGGAGGCCGCCGGATGGGGCGATGTGGCCGGCGGCATGGTCGCGGTGACGTCGGTGATGCGTGCCCACCAGATCCTGCTGGCCCGGGTGGAGTCCGCACTGCGGCCTTACGATCTGAGCTTCTCGCGGTTCGAACTGCTGCGTCTGCTGGCGTTCAGCCGGGCCGGTGCGCTGCCGATCACCAAGGCCTCCGATCGTTTGCAGGTACACGTCACCAGCGTCACGCACGCCATCCGCCGCCTGGAGGCCAATGGTCTGGTGGAGCGGATCCCGCACCCCACCGATGGTCGCACCACGCTGGTGCAGATCACCAAGCTGGGGCGCTCGACCGTCGAGGACGCCACCGTGACCCTCAACGAGCAGGTGTTCGCCGACGTCGGGATGTCGGATGAGGAGTCGCAGGCCCTCGTGGCGTCGATCGAGACGCTGCGCCGACATTCCGGGGATTTCTGAGGCGGGTTTCCGATCCGCCCGGTGTGGACACCACTACCCTCGAAACCAGCTGAGGGGAGAGCCGTATGAACGCCAAGCGGGCGGGTGCGGCGCTGGGCGCCGTCGCTGTTGTGTTGATGGCGGCCTGCAGTAGCACGACGGCGGGGGTTGCCACCGCACCCGATGACGTCACGCCGTTCACGTCAGCGTCGAAGGCGCCCAAGCGAACTGCCGCGCAGAGTCCCAAGCCGGGATCCCCGCGCGGTTCGGCCGGCTTGCCGCCGGAAGCGTTCGCCGAGGTCCGGGCCGCGGGCATTCAGGGTTCCGACAGCGCCATCGGGGATCAGCTGATGATGGCCTGCATCATGGCCGGCGGCAGCTTCAACAAGACCAAACAGGATGTCGTGGATGTGCTGACCCAGATGGGCAGCAAGCTCCCGCCCGATGCACTGATGACGATCGTGAACGTGGCGCTCAAGTACGAGTGCCCGGAGCTGGCCGGGAAACTCGGCGGTTAGTCCAGGGTCTTCAGGCTGAGAAACTCCGGGGCCTTGATGACCCGGCGCAGCATGAACCGGATGAACGCCGGCATGTCCGTGGCGTTCTCGTCGCGGTAGACCTCAGGTGCGGTGAGCTGGTACCGACGGCGTCGGGCCTCCAGTTCACACCCGCCGGCGGCCAGCACATTGCGCACCCAGTCGGCCTGTGAGCCGTAGGTCAGGGCGATGACGAATCCGTGTGGCCGGCGAAAGGCCCACAGCGGTGTCCGGAAGGTCCGGCCGGACTTGCGTCCCCGGTGGATGACGACGGCCCAGCCGGGCGCCCATGGGGCGATGAACCGGGTGAGCTGATTCAGGCCGATCTTGTTGGCTCGGGCGACCCAGCGCGGAGCGGGCATCGGATAACTCCTCAAGTGTGGAATTAATGATTTCGAGCCTAGACCTGGCCAGATCAAGAAGTCAACGGCTGTAGAATTTCGGGACTATGCCGCCACGTGGACGACGCCCGGGCCGGCCCGGCACCCGTGCGGAGCTGGTCGCCATTGCCCGGCGCATGTTCGCCGCGGGCGGGTACGACAAGACCTCCCTGCGCGACATCGCGGCCGCCGCGAGCGTGGATCCGGCCCTGATCCGGCACTATTTCGGCAGCAAGGCCGAGCTGTTCCGGGCCACCGTGGGCTGGCCCTTCGACCCAGGGCAGCTCCGCGGACGCATCCTCGACGACGGCCCGTCCGGCCTGGCCGAACGGCTCACGCGGGCCTTCTTCGAACTCTGGGAGGATCCTGAAACCCGCGCGCCCCTGCTTGCGATCCTGCGCGGCGCGGCTACCCACGAGGAATCGGCCGCCCTGGTCCGCCAGTTCATCGAGCAGCGGCTCTACCCGCAGATCGCCACCGCGCTCACCGGTGCCGACGCCGAACTACGGGTCGACCTCGCGATGGGGCAGCTGCTCGGCATCGCCTATCTGCGCCACATCCTGCGGATCGAACCGATCGCCTCGCAGTCGACCGAGGAGCTGATCGCGCACGCGGTGCCCGCCGTGCGCGTGCACTTGGGTGAGCACGGCTGACTACTCGATCACCGAGGGCAGCGGAATGACCGCCGTCACCGTGGTCCCCGCACCCGGCCGCGACCGGATGTGCAGCCGGCCACCGACGATCTCGGCCCGCTCCGCCATCGAAAGCAACCCGTACCCGCCCATCTCGTCACTACCCAACGGATGCTCGAACGTGTCGAAACCTTTTCCGTCATCGACGATTTCGAGTCGGGCCACTCCGTCCTCGACGGAGAAGGTGAGCCGGGCCCGGTCTGCTTCGGCGTGTTTGACCACGTTCTGCAGGCACTCCTGGGCGATCCGGTACAGGGCCAGCTCGATGTGGTCGGGCACCCGGGTCTCGGCGAGATCGACATCGATCGGGATGCGCGGGATCGAGCGGGCCAGGCTCGCCAGCCCGCCGGACAAGCCGAGATCGTCGAGGACCGGCGGCCGCAGCCCGCTGATCGCGGCCCGCGCCTCCTGCAACGTCAGCGCGACCAGCTCACGCGCGGCCGCGAGCTGTTCGGCCACCGCCTGCGGCTCGACCGCGCGGGCCGCGGCGTCGAGCCGGTAGGACAGTGTCACCAACCGCTGGGAGATGCCGTCGTGAATGTCGCCGGCCAACCGGCGTCGCTCGATCTCCTGTGCCTGGATGACCTGCTCGACGAAGTTCTCGTGCGCCCGCTCGCGTGCGACCAGCTGGCGGTGCAACCGGGCCTGGTGCAACGCCCCGGCGATGAGCCGCCCGATCACCAGCAGCAACTCCACGTCGCGCGGGGTGAACTCGCGGCGTTCGACGGTGTGCACGTTGAGCACCCCGACCAGCCCACCCGGGCCGGTCTCCATCGGGACCGACACCATCGAGGTGAAGTCGCGTCCGCGCAGCGACTCGAACGGCTTGTAGCGGTGGTCGGATTCCTTGTCGTGGCTGATCACCACGGGCTGGCGGTGGCTGGCCACCCAACCGGAGATGCCCTGGCCGAGCGGCAGCCGGATCTTGCCGATCTCTGCATCGAACGGCGGTGTGGCCCCGGCCAGCGTCAGGGCCCGATCCGAATCGTCGAGGACGTGCACGAAGCACACGTCGGTGGCGGTGGCCTCGGTGATCATCCGGGCTGCGGCTGCCGCCAGCGGCTCGACCCCCGGGCCGCTTGAGGCAGCCCGGATCAGCTCACGCAGCAGGGCCAGCTCCCGGTCGGCGGTGAGATCGATCGGGCCGAGTTCGCGCGCGGGCCGGTCGGTCATTGGTAGATGCCTTCCCGCAACGCGGTCGCCACCGCGCCGGCCCGGTCACTGACCCCGAGCTTGCGGTAGATGGAGCGTAGGTGGGTCTTCACGGTTTCCTCACCGATCACCAGTTTGTTGGCGATTCCGCGGTTGGACAGGCCGGCGACGACGAACGACAGGATCTCGCTCTCGCGCTGGGTCAGCCCCTGCCGCACCCCGGGCCAGAACTCGTCGCGCTGCAGCCGGGCGGCGGTACCGGCCGCGCGGGCGGCCATCCCCGGATCGATCGCGGTCTGGCCGCTGTGGGCGAATTCGAGCTGACGCACGAGCTCGTCGCTGCTGATGCTCTTGAGCAGATATCCGGCCGCACCCACCCGCAGCGCCTGGAACAGGTACTGCTCGTCGTCATAGACGGACAGCATGACCACTTTGCGGTCCGGATCCCGCTCCCGCAGCGTCCGGCACAGGTCCAGGCCGCTGGAACCTTCCATGCGTACGTCGCACAGCACGATGTCGGGATCCAGCGTCTCGATCACGTTCAGCGCGCGCTCGGCGCCGACCGCCTGGCCGACCACCTCGACCCGGTCGTTGAACGCAGCAAGCATGGCCTTGAGACCCTCGATGACCATTTCATGGTCGTCGACCAGCACAAGGCGCACCGGTGTGGAGGGCGCCATGGCATCACCCTAGAGGTGGAGACGGCATTGCGAGGGCAGGGCAGATCAACACCAACTCCTTTAATCCCCCCTACGGGGGACGCGCGGGCGATGTGACGTGGGCCACTCTCATGGGGTGTCGTCACCTCAAGAGAAGTCATGGCGGGCCGGGCGGTTCTGGTGGGACTGTTCGCAGCCCGATAACAGCGCGCATCCGCTGCGTGCGGTGATCTTCGACCTTGACGCGTTGTCCGATCTCGACGTCGACGGTCATCGCGTGGTCTTCAATGCCGCCTTCGCCGCGCACGGTCTGCCCATCGAGTGGGGCGTCGCGCGATATCGGCAGTTGCTGGCCCTGCACGACGAGCGCCAACGGGTCACCGCCGAGCTGCGCAAGCGGTGTGTGGGCCCGGACTGCGACGTGCTGACCGAGGTGCTCGCCGACGAGATCTGCATGACCAAGGACATGATGTTCGACGAGATGATCCTCGACGCCGGCCTGACGCCGCGGCCGGGTCTGGAGGATCTGGTGAACGACGCGTTCCTGGCCGGTCTGCCGGTCGGCGTCGTCGCCTCCGGTCGCCGGCGCTGGGCCGAACCTCTGGTCCGCCAGCTCGTCGGTGAAGGCTTGGTGGAAACGGTCGTCACGGCCGACGACGTGAGCGCCACCGGGGCCGAGCTGTACCGGCACGCCCTGGTCGAACTGGGAGTGGCCGGCCCCGACGCGCTGGCGATGGCGGGCTCGGCCGCGGGTCTGCGTGCGGCGAACACCGCCGGGATGGCCGGCGTCCTCATCGACCCCGACGCCGCTGCTTCGTCCACGGCGATCGCGGTGCGGCCCGACTTCGCCGGTGCCGACGCCCTGCGCCTGGCGGCCTGCCAGCGTCTGCACAACCAGTGGTGGGCTCAACGCAGCCCGACTGCGGCGTAAGTCTTCTGAGCGGCCACGTTCGTAACCTGGTGGCGGCGAAACGCGGCTTCTGGCGCCGCCACGTTACGAACGCCGAGTGGATCAGTCGCGGAGCGTCTCGATCACCGCACTGAAGTCCTTGTCGGCGTGGTCGACGGCGAACTTCGCGTAGATCTCGGCGGCGTGCGTGCCCAGCGGGGCCGACGAACCGGTGGACTCCACGGCCGCCATCGCCAGGCCGAGGTCCTTGTTCATCAGCGCGGTGGCGAACCCCGGCTTGAAATCGTTGTTGGCCGGAGACGTCGGAACCGGGCCGGGGACCGGGCAGTTGGTGTGCACGGCCCAGCAGTTGCCGGTCGCGCCGGTGATCACGTCGAACAGCGACTGCTTGTCCAGGCCCAGCTTCTCGGCCAGCACGAACGCCTCGCCGACGGCGATCTGTTGTACGGCCAGCACCATGTTGTTGCACACCTTGGCGGCCTGGCCGGCACCGGCGGCGCCGCAGTGAATGATCTTGCCAGCCATGGGCTCCAGCACCGAGCGGCCACGCTCGACGGCGTCGTCCTCACCGCCGACCATGAAGGCCAGCGTCCCGGCCACCGCGCCCTTGACCCCGCCGGACACCGGGGCGTCGAGTTGGGCGAAGCCGTGCTCGAGCGCGACCTTGTGCACCTCGCGGGCATCGTCGACCGAGATGGTCGAGCTGTCGATGAACAGTGCACCCTCGGTGGCGGCGGGCAGCACCTCGGCGTAACAGCTCTTCACCAATGCACCGTTGGGCAACATGGTGATCACCACGTCGGCACCCGCGACGGCCTCGGGGCCGGTGCCGAACACGTTGACGCCGTTGGCCTTTGCCGACTCCTGCGCGGCCGGCACCGGGTCGAAGCCGCGTACGGTGTGCCCGGCGGTCACCAGGTTCGCCGCCATCGGCCCACCCATGTGGCCCAGTCCCAAGAACGCGATCGTGCTCACTGTCTCTCCCTACCCGGTGGCGCGAGACCGAGCCGCTTCGGAGCGGCCGATGACCACGCGCATGATTTCGTTGGTTCCCTCAAGGATGCGGTGCACCCGCAGATCCCGGACGATTTTCTCCAGACCGTACTCACGCAGGTAGCCGTAGCCGCCGTGCAGCTGCAGCGCCTGATCGGCCACCTCGAAGCACGTGTCGGTGACATACAGCTTGGCCATCGCGCACAGCGTCACCTTGTCGGGGTGATCGGCATCCAGTGCGGACGCCGCTCGCCACAACATGTTTCGTGATGTCTCCAGGCCGGTGGCCATGTCGGCCAGGGCGAATCGGATGGTCGGCTCGTCGAGCAGCGCCGCCCCGAACGCCTGGCGGTCGGCCAGGTAGCTCAGCGTCTTGTCGTAGGCGGTCCGTGCTCCACCGAGCGAACAGGCGGCGATGTTGATCCGGCCGCCGTTGAGGCCGTTCATCGCTATCCCGAAGCCGGTACCCTCTGTGCCGCCCAGCAGGGCGTCGGCCGGAACCCGCACACCCTCGAAGATCACCTGCGCGGTGGGCTGGGCATTCCAGCCCATCTTCTGTTCCTGGGCGCCGAAACTCAGCCCCGGAGCATCCTTCTCGACGACAAACGCCGAGATGCCTTTCGGGCCTTCAGCACCGGTGCGGGCCATCACCACGTACACATCGGAGCTACCGGCACCGGAGATGAACTGCTTGACCCCGTCGAGGACGTAATCGTCGCCGTCCCGAACGGCCCTGGTGCGCAGTGCCGCGGCATCCGAGCCGGCGCCCGGTTCGGTCAGGCAGTAGCTGGCGATGGCGTCCATCGAGGCCAGCCTGGGCACCCAGGTCTTTCGTTGCTCCTCGGTGCCGAAGCTGTCCACCATCCACGCGCACATGTTGTGGATGGACAGGAACGCTGCCAGCGTGGGGTCGGCGGCCGCGAGCTGCTCGAAGATGCGTACCGCATCCAGTCGGCGCAGCCCGCTGCCACCGGCGTCCTCACCGCAGTAGATGGCGCCCATGCCGAGTTCGGCCGCCTCACGCAACACGTCGGTGGGGAAGTGGTGGGTCTCGTCCCACTCCAACGCGTATGGCGCGATGCGCTTTTCGGCAAACGCGGCGGCCGTCTCGGCGATGACGCGTTCATCCTCATCTAGGTCGTGCAAATTCACCGGTGCGCTACTTCATGGTCGGGATGACGAACTCGGCGCCATCCTTGATGCCCGACGGCCACCGCTCGGTGACGGTCTTGGTCTTGGTGTAGAACAGGATCGAATGCGGCCCGTGCTGGTTGAGATCGCCGAAGCCGGACCGCTTCCAACCACCGAAGGTGTGGTAGGCGACCGGTACCGGGATCGGCACGTTGACGCCGACCATGCCGACCTGCACCCGTGAGACGAAGTCGCGGGCGGCATCCCCGTCGCGGGTGAAGATCGCCACGCCGTTGCCGTACTCGTGCTCAGACGGAAGGCGCAGGGCCTCTTCGTAGTCGTGAGCCCGGACGATGCACAGCACCGGACCGAAGATCTCGTCGGTGTAGATCGACATGTCGGTGGTGACGTTGTCGAACAGGGTGGGGCCGATGAAGTAGCCGGCTTCGAGGCTGGCGTCGCCGAAGGTCAGCTCGTTGCTCGCGCGTTCGCGACCGTCGATCACCAGATCGGCACCGGCCTCGACGCCCTGGCCGATGTAGTTGCGCACCCGCTCGAGTGCCGCGCCGGTGACCAGTGGCCCGTAGTCGGCCTTGGGATCGAGGCTGTGGCCGACCCGCAGCTGGTTGATCCGCTCGACGAGCCGGTTGCGCAGCCGTTGCGCTGTCTCTTCGCCCACCGGGACCGCGACGCTGATCGCCATGCAACGCTCGCCCGCGCTGCCGTATCCGGCGCCGATCAACGCGTCGACGGCTTGGTCCAGATCGGCGTCGGGCATCACGATCATGTGGTTCTTGGCGCCGCCGAAGCACTGGGCGCGCTTGCCGTGCGCGGCCGCGCCCGAGTAGATGTACTGCGCGATGTCGGAGCTGCCGACGAAGCCGACCGCCTTGATCTCGGGATGCTCGAGGATGGCGTCGACGGCCTCCTTGTCGCCCTGCACCACCTGGAACACGCCGGCGGGCAGCCCGGCCTCGATGAACAGTTCGGCCAGTCGCAGCGGAACCGAGGGGTCACGCTCGGAAGGCTTGAGCACGAACGCGTTTCCGCATGCCAGCGCGGGGCCGGCCTTCCACAGCGGGATCATGGCGGGGAAGTTGAACGGGGTGATGCCGGCGACCACGCCCAGTGGCTGGCGGATCGAGTACACGTCGATGCCGGTTCCCGCGCCCTCGGTGAACTCGCCCTTGAGCAGGTGGGGGATGCCGACCGAGAACTCGATGACCTCAAGGCCGCGCTGGATGTCGCCGTGCGAGTCGGCGACGGTCTTGCCGTGCTCCAGGGAGAGCATCTCGGCGAGTTCGTCGGCGTGCCGGCCCACCAGCTCGATGAACTTCATCAGCACGCGGGCGCGGCGCTGCGGGTTGTAGGCGGCCCATTCCTTCTGGGCCTCGGCGGCGCCGGCGACGGCGGCGTCGACATCGGCGGCCGAGGCCAGGACCACCTGCGCCTGCACTTCGCCGGTACTGGGGTTGAGCACATCGGCGGTACGGGTCGACCCGGCGGTGGTGCGCTGGCCGTTGATGAAGTGGGGAATCTGAGTGGTCATGGCGTTCCGTCCAGAGAGGTATGCGCGGTGGTATGACTCGGGGCATACCCGAGATACTTGGATATCCTAGTAATTGGTCGGAGGGTTTGGCAAGGGTTCTGACGGGCTGCTCGTGCGGTCTCGGGTGCTGAACCGGGCGTGCTACGGGCGAAGTCGCGTCAATCGAGCGAGACGCGGTCGCCGATCTGTATGGCGCCCTCGGAAAGCACCTGTAGGTACGTGCCGGCGCATGGCAAAAGGCCGAGCCCGAAGGCATCGACGCGATTCTCGGCGGCGGGTGTGCGCAGCGCGTGTGGCGCCCGGGGGAGGTGACCGTGCTCGAGGGTCGGAATGATGCAGCGGGGGGTGGGGCCCATGGCGCGTAGCTGCGTTCCACCCACGCTGAGAATCTGATCGGTCCACTCGTTCTCGGCGTACGGGGGATAACCCGGTGGCGTCGCAATCACCAGATTGGGTCGATACCGCGCGGCCTCGACGCCGATGCGCTCCAGGGTCGCCGTGGTGATCGCGTGCAAGGGGGCCAGATCGGTGAACGAGCTCCCTGGAGTTGCCAAGGCCAGTTCCAGGATCGGAGCGTCGACTTCTGCCTCGACACCCATGTCGAGCACTTGATCGGGGTCTGCGCGTTCGATCGAGGCTCCGGCGGGCCTGTTGTCGATCAGGTGAACCGAACGTCCCACAAGCTGTGACAACAGGTCATCGACGTCGTCGTCATCGGTTGTCGTCGTGCTGCCGTCCGGCAGGTGTATTCGTACGCGGCGGTCTTCGGTGACGGCCCCGCACGACAACAGCTCCCGCCACAGTCGGGCTTGCTTCGCGCTCGCCACCCGGCCGCTGGATTCATCGATGAGGGCGAACTGGCGGTCGCCCTCGGCTCCGCCGGCGTTGACGAACAACGTGTCCACGCTCTCCCCGAGCATCGACTTGACCGGATATCGGTACAGGCGCTCGACCCGCATGTGCTCAACTGCCTCGGCACTCATGGATCGAAGATAACCGTGCGTGGCGAGGGTGCGGGGCCTATGGATCCGCGGTCGGCCATCCGTGCATCGGAATCGCTACGTCCTGCCGTTCTGCTGCTGCCAGCGTTCCAGCACTGCGGGGATCTCGGCCATCAGGAAGGCGTAGAAATCGCGCATCTGGGTCAGCCGGTGATGCGCCGGGCCGTTGCGGTCGGTGGCCGTGATCCCGGCGTCTGCGGCGGCCTGCATGGCTGCGAGTGTCTCGTTCTGGTTGGTGAACAGGATCGCCCACGCGTTGTCGCGCAGCCGGAAGTGATCGCGCCGGCTGGCCGGGGCGGGAACCCGCTCGGCCAGGCCCACCGACGTCAGCATCTTGAGGGAGCCGGAGATGGATCCGGCGCTGGCCTGCAGGGTGTCGGCCAGCTCGGTCATGGTGACGCTCGGTTGCTCGCTGAACAGCAGGGCGGCGAGTACGCGCGCGGTCATCCGCTGCATGCCGTGACTGCTGAGTACCAGGGCGAGCTGCTCGGCTGCCTGCTGCAGGTCGGTCGATCTGGCCACCGTGAAACCTCCTCGCCCGAAATAGCCTTCAATTATTTCTGAAAGTTTAGTACAGTCTGATCCGGTGTTCCGGGAAGTCTGGTCGGAGATGTGGTTTTCGTCTGCGCGGAAAGGGCACTGATGAGCACGGCAACCGAGGTCATCGACGTTCGAGGATTGACATTCACCTACCCCAAGGCCGCCGAACCGGCGGTGCGGGGAATGGACTTCGCCGTAGGAAACGGTGAGATATTCGGATTCCTCGGCCCCAGCGGCGCCGGGAAATCCACCACCCAGAAGTTGCTCATCGGACTGCTGCGCGGCCATGGCGGCCAAGCCACGGTGTGGGGGCGCGACCCGGTGGACTGGGGGCCGGACTACTACCAGCGCGTCGGCGTCTCCTTCGAACTGCCCAACCACTATCACAAGCTCACCGGTCTGGAGAACCTCAGGTTCTTCGGTTCTCTCTATGGTGGTGCGACGGCCGACCCGATGGAACTGCTGGACGCGGTCGGCCTGGCCCACGCCGCCAACACCCGAGTTGCCAAGTACTCCAAGGGAATGCAGATGCGGCTGACGTTCGCGCGGTCGCTGATCAACAACCCTGAGCTGTTGTTCCTCGATGAGCCCACCTCAGGGCTCGACCCCGTCACCGCCCGCAAGGTCAAGGACATCATCCTGGACCTGAAAGCCCGCGGCCGCACGATCTTTCTCACCACGCACGACATGTCCACCGCCGACGAGCTGTGCGACCGGGTGGCCTTCGTCGTCGACGGCAACATCGTCGCGCTCGACACCCCGGCCGAACTGAAAATCGCCCGTAGCCAACGCCGCGTACGGGTGCAGTACCGCACGCCCGGTGGGCTCACCACGGCCGAATACGGGATGGACGGGCTGGCCGATGACCCGGAATTCCATGCGGTCCTGCGCAATCAGCACGTCGAGACCATCCACAGCCGTGAAGCCAGTCTCGACGACGTCTTCGTCGAGGTCACCGGGCGGCAGCTGTCGTGACCCGCTTGCTCACCGCGACCCGGCTCGAACTGACCATTGCGACCCGGCAGAAGTTCCTGCACGCGGGGGTGTTCTCGGGCCTGATCTGGTTGGCGGTGCTGTTGCCGATGCCGCGCGATCTGCGCCCGGTCGCCGAGCCCTATGTGCTGGCCGGCGACATCGCGATCATCGGGTTCTTCTTCGTCGGCGGTTCGGTGTTCTTCGAGAAGCAGGAACGCACGCTCGGCGCAATCATCGCCACGCCGCTGCGGTTCTGGGAGTACCTCGTCGCCAAACTCGTGGTGCTGGTGGCCATCTCGCTGTTCGTGGCGATTGTCGTGTCAACTGTCGCAGACGGATTCGCCTATCACCCGGTGCCTTTGATCCTCGGGGTGGTGCTCGGCACGCTGCTGATGCTGCTGGTCGGGTTCATCACTTCGCTGCCGTTCGCCTCGGTCACCGACTGGTTTCTGGCCGCGACCATCCCGCTGGCGATCATGCTGGTGCCGCCGCTGATCTACTACTCGGGCCTATGGCCGCATCCCGTGCTCCATGTCGTGCCGACCCAAGGGCCCCTGCTGTTGTTGGGTGCCGCGTTCGACCAGGTCACGTTGACGGGCGGGCAGTGGCTCTATTCGGTGCTCTATCCCGTGCTGTCGCTTGTCGTTCTGTGGCGGGCCGCCCATGTGCTGTTCGGCCGCTACGTCGTCGAAAGGTCGGGTGTGCTGTGACCGCGATGCTGAATTCCGCCACGGGCCGCGCCCTGGCCGCCTTCGGCCGCAACGACATTCGCGGCACGTACCGAGATCCGTTGCTCGTCATGGTGGTGCTCGCGCCGGTGATCTGGACCAGCGGCGTGGCGATCCTGACGCCGAAGGTCACCGAGATGCTCGCGCAGCGTTACAACTTCGACCTGGTGCCGTACTACCCGCTGGTGCTCACCGCGTTCCTGCTGCTCACCAGCATCATCATCGCCGGCGGACTGGGTGCGTTCCTGATGCTGGACGAGGTCGACGCCGGCACGATGGCCGCACTGCGCGTGACCCCGGTGCCGATGTCGACCTTCTTCGCCTACCGCGCGGGCACCGTCATGGCGGTCACCACGGTCTATGTGATCGCGACGCTGTCGTTCAGCGGCCTGCTGGAGCCCGGCTTGACCGGCGCGCTGATCCCGATCGGGCTGGTCGCCGGGTTGTCCGCGGTGGTGACATTGCTGCTGATAATCGCCCTGGCGGGCAACAAGATCCAAGGCATCGCCATGTTGCGCGCGCTGGGCATGCTCATCGCCGGGCTGCCGTGTCTGCCCTGGTTCATCGACTCGCCGTGGAACCTGGCGTTCGGTGTGCTGCCGCCGTATTGGGCGGCCAAGGCGTTCTGGGTGGCCAGCGCGCACGGCGCGTGGTGGCCCTACCTGGCCGGCGGGCTGCTGTACAACGTGGCAATCGCCTGGCCGCTGTTCCGCCGATTCCTGGCCAAGAGCAGCTGACGGGTCAGCGCCCGGCTCGCACCCACGGAGTGACGCCACCGTACTCGTCGAACCAGGCCTGTTCTGCCGGGCCGACCGTGGTGAGCAGGCGAGCATGCAGTGCAGAGCCGCGCTTGCTCAAGTTCACCCGCACCTTGCGGCGGTCATCGGCGTCGACCTCCCGGAACACCAGGGCGCGGCCGGCCAGCCGGTCGACCACGCGGGTCAACGTGGGCGCGGCGGCCTGGGTCTGGGTGCGTAACTCCGCCATGGTCAGGCCCGGGGATTGGGCCAGTGCCGCCAAGACCAGCCAGTCGTCGAGCGTCAGGTCCTCGCCGCTGACCTGGCGTTCGATGACGGCGCCGAGCATGCGTGCGGCGCGCAGAAGCTCGCTGCTCGACGGCGTGGCGCTGCCATCCGGTGGGAGCACCTCTGTCATCGCGGCCACCCTCCCAACTGGCGATTGCCTCGCACCGCTCACGCGAGGATACTTCCAAGTGGAATGATTCTAGCCGACCATCTCGTCTGCCCGGTAACGAGGATTGGACTGCGGGGGTGAACGTAGGAGTACGCACCGTCGGCCGCGATGCCGAATGGCGGCTGGCGATGGTGGTGCCGCTGCAAGGGCCCGCCGGAATCTTCGGGCCGTCATGCGAGGCGGTCGGAGACCTGGTCGCGCACGATCTCAACGCGGCCGGCGGAGTGATGGGCCGCGAGGTCCACATCGAGGTGGTCGACGGGGGCGCGCATCCGACGGCCGTGGCGGCCGAGGTGAAGCGGTTGATCGACCACGGGCGTATCGATGCCGTGAGCGGTTGGCACATCTCGTCGGTGCGCCACGCGCTGGCGCCGGTGGTGGCCGGCCGGGTGCCCTACACCTACCCCGCGCTGTACGAAGGCGGCGAGCGCAGGCGCGGAATCTATTGCTGCGGTGAGACACCCGACCAGCAGCTGGCGCCCGCGCTGCGTTGGATGCGCGACAACCTCGGCATCCGCAAATGGTTCGTCGTAGGCGATGACTACGTGTGGCCGCGGACGTCACTGTCCGAGGTCCGCCGGTATGTCCAGGAGCTGTCACTGGATCTGGTCGGCGGCTCGTTCGTGGCGCTGGGTCAGGGCGACATCGCCCGTCTCGTCGACAAGGTCGCGCGGTCACGGTGTGAGGCCGTGCTGATGTTGCTCGTCGGCCAGGATGCGGTCGAGTTCAATCGAGCGTTCGCGCAACGGGGGCTGCACGAGGAACTGCTGCGGTTCAGTCCCCTGATGGACGAGAACATGTTGATCGCCAGCGGCCACGACGCGACCAAGGGGTTGTTCGTCGCGGCGTCCTATTTTCGCTCGATGGTGGGCCGCAACTCGATGGAACTGCTCGACCGATACCTGGCGGTGAACGGCTCGGGAGCCCCCGCGCTGGGCAATGCGGCCGAATCCTGTTATGAGGGAGCCTATTTCCTCGCTGAGATGATCCGTCGGTCGGGCGACAGGGTGGATATCGAGGCGGTCGCCGACGGCGCCGCATACGACAGTCCGCGCGGCACGGTGGAGTTCAGCGCACACCGCACCCGCCAACCGGTTCACCTCGCGGTTGCCGACGGGGTCGATTTCGAGATCGTCACAACGCTACCGGCCCATCTGCGGGACTGATCCGCGCCGGCTGTTGACAGTGTGGCGGCCGTCACTTACTTTCATTTGGACATATTCCATCTGGAAGTAATTGAGGTGCCTCGATGGGCAACGTCGGTCTCCTTTACGTCGGTGCGGTGCTTTTCGTCAACGGGTTGATGTTGTTGAACGTGGTGCCCGCGCGGTCCGCGGCGGTGCTCAACCTGTTCGTCGGAGCCCTGCAGTGCGTGCTGCCAACCGTCATGCTGGTGATGGCCGCCGGGGACCCCGCTGCCACCCTGGCGGCATCAGGTCTGTACCTGTTCGGATTCACCTATCTGTACGTCGGGATCGTCAACCTGGCGGGACTGGAACCCGAAGGCATCGGCTGGTTTTCGCTGTTCGTCGTGGGAGGAGCGGTGGTCTATTCCGCCCTGTCCTTCGCCGTCGTCAACGATCCCGTGTTCGGGGTCATCTGGCTCGCCTGGGCGGCGCTGTGGCTGTTGTTCTTCCTGGTGCTGGGGCTTCACCGGGACCGGCTGGCCCGCTTCACCGGCTGGTCGGTGGTGTTGCTCAGCCAGCCGACATGCACGCTTCCCGCATTTCTCATGCTCAGCGGCAACTATCACACCTCGCCCGGCGTCGCGGCGATCTGGGCGGTGGGACTCGTCGCCCTGTTCTTCGTCGCGAGGGCGCTCGCCTCTCACCGATCGCATCAAACCCGCGCGACCACAAATGAACCCGCATACAGCTGAATCACCACCACCCACATCAAGGAGTAATCAATGAGGCACGGAGATATCTCGTCCAGCAACGACACCGTCGGCGTCGCCGTGGTGAACTACAAGATGCCCCGGCTGCACACCCGGGCCGAAGTGCTCGACAACGCCCGCAAGATCGCGGACATGCTGATCGGCATGAAGTCGGGTCTGCCCGGCATGGATCTCGTTGTGTTCCCTGAGTATTCGACGCAGGGAATCATGTACGACGAGCAGGAGATGTACGACACGGCGGCCACCGTCCCAGGCGACGAAACCGCCATCTTCTCGGCTGCCTGCCGGGAAGCCGGAACCTGGGGCGTCTTCTCGATCACCGGTGAGCGCCACGAGGACCACCCGAACAAGCCCCCGTACAACACCCTCGTGCTGATCGACGACAAGGGCGACATCGTCCAGAAGTACCGAAAGATCCTGCCGTGGTGCCCGATCGAGGGTTGGTACCCGGGCGACACCACCTACGTCACCGACGGCCCGAAGGGTCTCAAGATCTCCCTGATCATCTGTGACGACGGGAATTACCCGGAGATCTGGCGGGACTGTGCGATGAAGGGCGCCGAACTGATCGTGCGCTGCCAGGGCTACATGTACCCGGCCAAGGACCAGCAGGTGTTGATGGCCAAGGCCATGGCCTGGGCCAACAATTGCTATGTGGCAGTTGCCAATGCGGCCGGCTTCGACGGGGTCTATTCCTACTTCGGCCACTCGGCGATCATCGGCTTCGACGGGCGAACGCTCGGCGAGACCGGCGAGGAAGAGTACGGAATCCAGTACGCGCAGCTGTCCTTGGCCGCCATCCGCGATGCGCGAGAGAACGATCAGTCGCAGAATCATCTGTTCAAGCTGCTGCACCGCGGCTATTCCGGCGTGCATGCGGCCGGCGACGGCGACAAGGGCGTCGCCGACTGCCCATTCGAGTTCTACAAGCTGTGGGTGACCGATGCGCAGAAGGCCCAGGAGCGGGTGGAGTCGATCACGAGGACCACGGTCGGGGTCGCTGACTGCCGGGTCGGTTCACTTCCGGTCGAACAGACCATCGAAGCCTGAAGGGGCACGCGTTGCCATACCTGACCGATATGTACCACGAGCAGAACCGCAACTCGACCAAGGTGGCCGAAGAGCCTGCCGCCCAGGCCGATTCCGCCTGCCGTTTCGACCCCGACGAATTGTCACGGAAACTGAACGAGGCGATTTTGGGACAACGTCCCGCGGTCGACGCGGTGGTGCGCGCGGTCTCGATCGCGCACATCGGTGTGGCCGATCCCGGTCGGCCCCTGTCCAGCGTGCTGCTGGTGGGGCCGACCGGAGTCGGGAAAACCGAACTGGTGCGCCAGGTCGCGGCGGTGCTGCGGACCGGCCCCGACGACATGTGCCGTATCGACATGAGTGCACTGGCCCAGGAGCACTACGCCGCGTCGCTGTCGGGTGCGCCGCCGGGCTACGCGGGCAGCAAAGAATCGTTCACGCTGTTCGACAAGGCCAAGATCGAGGGCGGGCCGTATCTGCCGGGGATCGTGTTGTTCGACGAAGTCGAAAAGGCCGACGCAACCGTGCTGCGGGCGCTGCTGCACGTGCTGGACACCGGTGAACTGCGGTTGGCCAACGGCCAGCAGAAGATCTCGTTCCGCAACAGCTACATATTTCTGACCTCCAACCTCGGCTCGCTGGAAGGCGCTGCGCTGCAGCGGTCCAGGCGGAAACGATGGCAACGCATCGGGCGGAGGCCGGCGGCCAAGACCGCCGATCTGAGACGCGAGGCGGTTGAGTCGTTCTTCGATCCGGAGCTCTTCAATCGCATCGACGAGATGGTCGTGTTCGACGCGTTCGACGACGACACCGCAGAACGCGTGACCCGCAAGGAAGTTCACGACCTGGTTGGCCGGCTCAAACGTCGCGGGGTGAGGCTCCAAGTAGCGGACGATGTCATCGAATTCGTGCGGCGCAAAGGATTCGATCCGGTGTACGGGGCAAGGGGACTGCGGCGGGCGATTCGCATCGAGCTGGCCGAACCCGTCGCACACACGGTCCTCACCACCGGGTCCTCGCCCCGTCCGCTTGCCCTGAGGGCGGACCTTGTGGAGAGGGATCAGGTGTGCATCTCCGTTGTCGATTCAGGGCCGGCAGACAGCCGACCCTGAGGGTCAGAGCTCAGCCCGTTGCGCCACCGCAGCGGCGGTGCGCCGTACCGGCGCTGGAACGCCCGGCTGAACGCGGAATCGGATGTGTAGCCGACGGCCTGTCCGATCTTGCTCACCGAGGTGGTGGTGGACCGGAGCAGGTCGGCGGCGCGGTCGAGCCGGCGCTCGGTGACGTAGGCGGCCGGTGACTGCCCGAACAGCCGGGTGAACCGTTCGGCGAAGGTTGACCGCGAATGGCGGGCGAGGTCGGCGAGTTCGGTGACCGACCACGGATGCGCCGGGTCGTTGTGCACGGCCGTGAGCACCGGACCCAGTTGCGGGTCCATCGCAGCGGTCAGCCACCCCGGGCTGGCGTCGGCAGACCTGGACCACTCGCGCAGGGCATGGATGAACAGCAGATCGAGGATGCGGGAGATCATCACCCCGGCGCCCGGCCGCGGTTCGGTGGTCTCGGCCAGCAACAGCTGCAGGCTCAGCGGTAACCACTCGTGACCGGGCGCGCCGGCCCGGATCACGATGGCCGGCGGCAGTACCGACAGCAGCGGGCCGGCAACCGCGCTGTCGACGGCGAAGATTCCGCTGAGCCAGCGTGGTGAGAGCGAATGATCCTGCCGCGCATCGAGATTACGGTCATCGTCGGAGAGTGTGCGCGGGCGGGCGGGATCGCCATGGGAGATGCCGTGTGCATCGCCGCGGGCCAGCAGCGCCATGTCGCCGCCATTCATCGACACGGTCCGGCCGTCGATGTGCAACGTGAGTCCCGCGGTCTCGGCGATGTGCAACACGCGGATCGCCCCCGGAACGGCGACGTGAAAGGACCCGGTGGGTGCCCACCGGGTGACGGTGTCCCCGTGCAGGCGCACGGTGCGCAGGATCTCTGACAGGGCGTCGGTGGCCGCACTCAGAGGATCGGCAAATTTTTCCGCTGAATCGATCATGGCTGTTGCCTCATCCTCCAAATATGGTGGAGCCATTGCAGGTGGTCAACACCTGGGGTTCTGAGACCGAGGAGGGTCCGAAGATGACCGACAAGCCGGCAATTGTTCTGGTGCACGGGTTCTGGGGTGGTGCGGCGCACTGGGCGAAAGTGATAGTGGAACTGCGCAAGCGCGGCTACGACAAGTTGTATGCGGTGGAGAACCCACTGACGTCCCTGCGCGACGACGCGGTCCGCACCCAGCAGATGGTCAAGCAGGTCGACGGCCCGGTGCTGCTCGTCGGCCACTCGTACGGTGGTGCGGTCATCACCGAAGCGGGGGACCTGCCCAACGTGGTCGGCCTCGTCTACGTCGCGGCCTTCGCGCCGGACGCGGGGGAGAGTCCGGGTCAGATCAGCGAGCAGACGCCGCCCGCGGCATTCGAGAACATCGCCCCGGATTCGGACGGCTACCTGTGGATCAAGCAGGACAAGTTCGGCGAGAGCTTCGCCCAGGACCTGCCCGAGGACGAGACCCTGGTGATGGCGGTGACCCAAAAGGCGCCGCTCGGTTCTACTTTCGGCGATACCGTGACCGTTCCGGCGTGGAAGACCAAACCCACCTGGTATCAGGTGTCGACCGAGGACCGCATGATCCACCCGGACAACGAACGCCGGATGGCGCAGCGGATGAACCCCCGCAAGATCGTCGAACTCGAGGCCAGTCACGCGTCATTGGCTTCGCAACCCACCGCGATTGCGGATCTGATCGACGAGGCGGTGGCCGAACTCGGCTAACCCAGTGGTTCGGCCGGGCCGGCATGCGCGGACCGCACGGCACCGATGCTGGCGGCGGTGACCAGGGCGACGCCCAGGTAGCCGAGCAGTCCGATCTGCTGGCCGAGCACCACGAGCCCGGCCAGTGCCGCGGTGACCGGTGACAGGCAGGTGAGCACGGCGAAGGTGGCGGGCGGCAGGCGGCGCAGGGAGATCAGCTCCAGTGAGTACGGGATGACCGACGACAACACCCCGACCGCCGCGCCCAGCCCGACCACGCGCCAGTCGAG
The DNA here is from genome assembly GCF_001245615.1 of Mycolicibacterium neworleansense. Taxonomy (NCBI): domain Bacteria; kingdom Bacillati; phylum Actinomycetota; class Actinomycetes; order Mycobacteriales; family Mycobacteriaceae; genus Mycobacterium; species Mycolicibacterium neworleansense. The sequence continues at coordinate 3,030,703 of NZ_CWKH01000001.1, read as the reverse complement.
TGCGTCCAGGGCTACCGAGGCCACCGCGAACGGGGCGACGACCAGGGCGCCCATGACCGTGGCGAGGGCCAGGCCGTCGACCCGACGGAACTCCGCGGCGGTACGCGCGGAGGCCAGGATATAGCCGGCCCAGGCGACCCCCGCTGCGGCGGCGAAGGCGAATCCGGTGGCTTCGAAGTGCCCGCCGGCCCCACCCGGAAGGCCCAGCAGCGCGACCCCGGCGAAGGCCAGCAGCGCCCACAGCCACGCGACCCGGCGGGTACTGGTCACCACCGAAAGGATCAGCGGACCAAGGGCTTCGATGGTCACCGCGCTGCCGAGTGGAATCCGCTCGATCGCCAGGTAGAAGCAGAAGTTCATCGTGCCCAGCGTCACGGCCAGCGCGATGGCCGCACCCCAGGCCTGTCGCGTCAGTCCCCGCACCGACGGCCGCACCGCCGCGCACAGGATGACACCGGCCACCGCGAAGCGCGCGAACAATGCCCCCACGGTGCCGACCGCGGCGAACAGGCCGACCGCGAACGCCGCACCGACCTCCTGGCTGATTGCGGCGATCACCACCAGCAGTGCGGCCCCGAGCGGGGCGCGGGTGGTCACACCGCCACCGAAAGCGCAGCCCCCGTCGCCAGTTCGGCATAGCCCCGCATCAGCCGCAGCGCGGTGGCGCGGTCCAGGTCGGGATCTCGTGCCACGATGCGGTACCCGAGATAGTCCTCCATGGTCATCAGCGTCGTGGCGATGTCCCGCGCGGGTGCTGACAATGTGAAAATGCCTGCAGCCGAGCCATTTTCAAGGATCCTGGCGTACAGGCCCACCTGCCGGTGAAAGATGTGCTGGACGTCTGGACGCTGGTCGAGCACGAATCCCGCGGCCAGCACCGCCCGCCAGATGGCGCGCCATTCGGCGTCCTCAGGCCCGGACGGCAGCCCGGCGGCGATCATGAACGCGATCTGGTCGCGCGCGTCGGCGGTGCGTTCCACCACCGCAAGCCGGTCGTCGTAGAACTTGCTGTCCGAGCGTTGCGCGAGCGCCGAGAGCAGCTGGTCCATCTCCCGGAAGTAGTACCGCACGGCGTTGGGGGTCAGCTGAAGCTCGGCGGCCACATCGGCGATCCGCAGGGTGGTCAGATCGTTGCGTTCGATCAGTGCGATCGCGGCGTCGAGGATCTCCTCGCGCCGTTGAGCCTGTCGGTTCGGCCGTCCCACGGGTCCCATCCTTCACGAATCCGCCACTTCGGTTGACGCGGGTGGTTACCCGACGCCATTATTTTCCAATCTTGAAAAGAATTCCGTCACAACTTTCCGGAGGATGCATGCTGGACTGCTCCTCGCGGCCGCGCGCCCGCGATATCGGTGTAGTCATCGGCGAGCACCGCACCGGCCCCAACAACGCCATCACCGACGTGGCCGGCGTCCGCGTCGGGCACAACACCATCCACCGGCCCGGCCCCAACCCGGTCAACACCGGTGTGACCGTCGTGGTGCCCCACCCCGGCATCTTCACCGAACCGGTGTTCGCCGGCGCGCACCGGCTCAACGGCAGCGGCGAACTCACCGGGCTGGAGTGGATCCGCGAGTCCGGCGAACTCACCACGCCCATCGGCCTGACCAACACCCACAGCGTCGGCGTAGTCCGGGACACGCTCGTCCAAGCCCAGGTCGCGGCCCGCGGTGAGGGCCTCTACTGGTCCCTGCCGGTCGTGGGGGAGACCTATGACGGGCTGCTCAACGACATCAACGGCCACCACGTCCGCCCCGAGCACGTGGTCGCGGCCCTGGCCGATGCCACCGGCGGACCGGTCGCCGAGGGCAACGTCGGCGGCGGAACCGGCATGATCTGCCACGGCTTCAAAGGCGGCATCGGTACCGCTTCGCGGGTCACCGATACCGCGGCCGGGCCCTACACCGTGGGCGTGCTGGTGCAGGCGAACCACGGTCGGCGGGAACGGCTCCGGGTCAACGGGGTGCCGGTGGGGGAAATGGTCGGCCCCGAGCTGGTGCCGACCCCTGATCTTCCGGTCCCCTATCCGGCGGGATCCGGTTCGATCATCGTCGTGATCGCCACCGACGCGCCGTTGCTGCCGCATCAGTGCACCCGGCTGGCGCAACGCTCGGCACTGGCCGTCGGCCGGGTCGGCGGAACAGGTGAGCAGTACAGCGGTGATCTGATGCTGGCGTTCTCCACCGGGAACCGGGGGATCCCGCCGTACGGATGGGACGAGAACCCCGACGCCAACCGCCCGGAGGTCGCGGTCCGCATGGTCGCGCCGCAGCTGATGACCCGGCTGTTCGACCTGGCGATCGAGGCCACCGAGGAGGCCATCGTCAACGCCCTGGTGGCGGCCGAGACCATGACCGGCCGGGGCGGGCTGACCGCTCACGCCCTGGACCACAAGCTGCTGCACTCGGCCCTGGTGCTGGAAGGTCACTGACCCAGATCGGCAGGTCCGCAGGGGCGCGGCAGGAACAACGACCAGCACATGTTGGGCGGCTGCCACGGGTAGGGCGGTGGCGGGTTGTCCCCTTCCCACACGGTGGAGGAGACGTTGCCCTGACCTTGGTTCACGTAGTGGTAGCTGTGGCAGACGTTCCAGTCCCAGTTCGGCCGGGCGTCGGCCGGCGTGTTGAATCCGCCGCCATAGCCGCCGGGTTCATCGCCGGGGCACCACTGATACGGCCCGCCGGCGTGGGCGATGCCCGCCCCGACTGCCAGCCCGGCCACGGCCAGGCTTGCGGACATGAGCGTGGTCGCCGCCAACTGCGAAGCTCGGTTCATGGTGGTCTCGTTTCGTCGGGCGCTTGTCGCGCTGATACCACCATCGTCAACCCGCCCGGCCGTCCCCGGATGCAGTAGCGGACTACCTCAATTCAGCCCCGGACCCGGGCGCGCAGCTCGTCGGCGAATGCGCGGGCCTCGTCCCATGTCGGCAACAGCCCCGCAGCGCGCACCTGCTCCAGCGTCGGGGCGGCCGCGTCCCGCTCGGACAGCACCGGCTCGCCCTCGATCGGCCAGTCGATTCCCAGGCCGGTGGCCAGGATGGTGTGTTCCCGATCCGGGCTGTACGGCGCCGAACACAGGTACATCACCGTCGAATCGTCCTGCAGTGACAGGAAGGCGTGACCGAGCCCCTCGGACAGATAGACCGAACGCCGACTGTGTTCGTCGAGCAGCACCGAATCCCACTGCCCGAACGTCGGGGAACCCACCCTGATGTCGACCACCACGTCGAGCACGGCACCGCGCACGCACGTCACGTACTTGGCCTGGCTCGGCGGCAGTTGCGCGAAATGCACCCCGCGCAACACCCCCGCGGCCGACACCGAGCAGTTGGCCTGGCGCACGTCGAATCGGTGCCCGGTCATCTCGGCGAACCCGGCCTCGGTGAACCATTCGAAGAACAATCCGCGGGCGTCGCCGTGCAGCCGTGGCGTGATCTCCCAGGCGCCGGGGATGCCCAGCTCGCGCGCCGTCACCGGCCGCGCTCCGAATACGTGTCTTCCACTTTGTTTTTCAGCGGGCCCCACCATGATTCGTTGTTGCGATACCAGTCGATGGTGGCCGCCAGGCCCTCGTCGAAATCGGTGTGCTTCGGTGCCCAGCCCAGTTCGTCGTGCAGGGTCGACGGGTCGATCGCGTAGCGCAGGTCGTGGCCTTCGCGGTCGGTGACATGGTCGAAATCGTCCGGGTCGCGGTCCATCAACCGCAGCAACGTCCGCATCACCGTGAGGTTGCTGCGCTCGCATTCCGCGCCGATCAGATACGTCCGTCCGATCTGGCCGCCGGTGAGGATCTGCCACACCGCACGGTTGTGATCGTCGACGTGGATCCAGTCGCGCACGTTGGCACCGGTGCCGTAGAGCTTGGGCCGCCGGCCGGTGAGGACATTGGTGATCTGGCGCGGGATGAACTTCTCCACATGCTGATACGGGCCGTAGTTGTTGGAGCAGTTGGAGATCGTCGCGCGCAGCCCGTACGACCGCACCCAGGCCCGCACCAAAAGATCGGCGGCGGCCTTGGTGGACGAGTACGGGCTCGAGGGGTTGTACGGCGTGCCCTCGGTGAACCGGGCCGGATCGTCGAGTTCGAGGTCGCCGTACACCTCGTCGGTGGAGATGTGGTGCAGCCGGGCGCCGTGCGCGCGCACCGCCTCCAACACCGTGAACGTGCCGACGACGTTGCTGTGCAGGAACGGCTCCGGGTTCGCCAGGGCATTGTCGACGTGCGTCTCGGCGGCGAAGTGCACGACGGCGTCCGCCTCGCCGACCAACTGGTGCACCAGGCCGGCGTCGGCGACGTCACCCTGCACCAGCCGGATCCGGTCGGCCACCGGCGCCAGCGATTCCCGGCTGCCCGCATACGTCATCGCGTCGAGCACGGTGACCGATGTCGTCAACGCCTCGCCGACGGCGAGGCGCACGAAGTTCGCGCCGATGAACCCGGCGCCGCCGGTGACCAGTAGCCGCATGGGCCAACCCTAACCGGCCGGAGTGTCAGCCTTTCAGACCCAGCGGCCCCGCCAATTCGGTCAGCGTCGGGATCAGCTTGTCCGGACCGCCCAGGACCTGGATCGCGACATGGTCGGCGCCGTTGGCGACGTGTTGTCTCAGCCGCGAGGCGATGTTCTCGGCGGTGCCGTGCGCGACGACCGCGTCGATCAGCTTGTCGCTACCCGGCTTGGCGATGTCGTCCTCGGTGAAGCCGAGCCGGCGCCAATTGTTGAGGTAATTGCTGAGGTTCAGATAGAAGTCGACCGTTTCGCGTCCGATCGCGCGGGCGGCCGCACCGTCGGTGGTCAGCACCACCTTGTGCTCGGGGGCCAGGAACACCGTCTCGCCCAGCACGTCCCGGGCATGCGCGGTGTGTTCGGGCGTCGTGAGGTACGGGTGCGCCCCGGCGCTGCGTTTGGCCGAAAGCTTCAGCACCTTGTCGCCCAGCGCGGCGATCACCAGCCGGCTGGTCGGCACCTTGGCCGCATCCAGCGCATCGAGGTACTCCACCAACGCCTCATAGGGCTTGCGGTATTCGCCGGTGTGCTCGGGATGCCCCACCCCGATACCGAGCAGGAACCGGCCGGGGTGCGCGGCTTCGATGCGGTGATACGACTCGGCGACCGCCTGGGCTTCGGCCGTCCAGATGTTGACGATGCCGGTGGCCAGCTGAAGCGTCTGCGTGCTTTCCAGGATCGGTTCGGCGAACGAGAGGTCGGCGGCCGGGGAGCCGCCCACCCACAGTGCGCCGTAACCCAGCTTCTCGATCTCGAGCGCCTGCTCGGGCTGCACGGCCCCGAACGTCCACACCCCGTAGCGACCCAGATCGGGCTTGAGCGAGAGTGATTCGGTCATCTGAGCGTCCTTTTCTATCGCGGCCTGCCGGCGCTTCTAGGCCAGGCCGAGCGGCCCGGCGAGTTCGGCCAGTGCCGGTACCAGTGTGTCCGGTGAGGTCAGTACTTGTACAGGCACGTGGTCGGCGCCGGCCTCGCGATGCGCGCGCAGCCGGGCAGCCACCTCATCCACCGTGCCATGCGCGACAACGGCATCGATGAACCGGTCACTGCCCGGCTTGGCCAGGTCCTCGTCGGTGAAGCCCAGCCGCTTGAAGTTGTTGAGGTAGTTGCTCAGACCGAGGTAGATGTCGAGTGCCTTGCGGCCGATCGCCCGCGCCTTGCCGGAGTCGGTGGTCAGCACCGCCTTGTGCTCGGGAGCCAGGAACGCGTCGGGGCCGATCAGCTCGCGGGCCTGGGCGGTGTGTTCCGGTGTGGTCAGGTACGGGTGCGCACCGGCAGAACGGTCCGCCGACAGTTGCAGCACCTTCGGGCCGAGCGCGGCCACCACCCGGCGGTGCCGCGGCACGCCGTACTCGTCGAGCTTGTCGAGATAGTCGGTGAGCGCCTCGAGCGGCTTGCGGTACTCGCCGATCGCCTCACGGTGCCCGACCCCGATGCCCAGCAGGAACCGGCCGGGGTAGGCCGCCTCGATGCGGTGGAACGACTCGGCGACCGGGCCGGCCGCGGCGCTCCAGATGTTCACGATGCCGGCGGCAAGCTGCAAAGTGCTGGTGGCGGCCAGGATCGGATCGATCCACTCGAGCTCGGCGGGCGGGGATCCGCCGGCCCAGATCGCGCCGTAGCCCAGCGCTTCGATGTCCCGCAACTGCTGCGGCGAGAGCTGCTGGAACTGCAGGTAGTGGCCGAACGCGCCGAACGTGCCGAGATCGGGCTTGGTGCCCGCCGTGGTCTGGGTCATGAACGTCACAACCGGGGTGTGTGCGGGGCCTATTCCGGGCGAATCACGCTGATTCTGGATCTGGCCGTTACTCCGCCGCCTGCGCCTGCGCGGCCTGCGTCTCGGGTGCGGGCGCCTGCAGCGGCAACAGCACGATGAAGCGGGTGTCGCCCGGCTTGGACTGCACCCGCAGATCCCCGTGGTGCTTTTCCACCACGATGCGCCAGGCCAGATCCAGGCCCAGCCCGGTGCCCTCGCCGAACGGCTTGGTGGTGAAGAACGGCGTGAAGATCCGGCTGATGTCCTCGGCGGGGATGCCCGGGCCGTCGTCGCAGATCTCCACCCGGATCATCTCGTCGGTCTCCCGGGAGGTGCGCAGCGTGAGGGTGCCGTGACCGTCCATCGCCTGGATGGCGTTGTCGATGATGTTGGTCCACACCTGATTGAGATCACCTGGGTAGCAATGCAATTCGGGCAGTGACTTGTCCAGGTCCTTGCACAGGCTGACTGGCTTGTCCTTGCCGATCTTGTCGCCGAACATCATCAGCGTGCTGCGCAGCAACTCGTGGACGTCGGCGCTCTGATAATCGCCGCGATCCATCTGCGAATACTGCTTGGCGCCGGCCAGCAGCGCCGAGATCCGCTTGCTCGCCTCGGCGATCTCGTTCATCCGCAGCTCGGTGTCGATCGTGTACTTCAGCCAGCCCAGCGCCGCCTGCAGGGTTGCCGATGCCTCGCCGTCCTTGAGCGCGTCATCGACGGACGCCGAGATGCGCTCCAGCCAATCGATGTCCAGACCTGCCTCGACGAATGTCGGCGCGTAATCCCACGCGTACACGATGTCGTGGTCCTCGAGCCAGTCGCCCATCTCGTCCTCGCGGTCGGACGTCTCCAGCGCGGTGAGCTCCAACCCCTTGTGCTTGGCGACCTGCTCGGCGACCTCATCCTGGATCGTCACCAGCATCCGCAGCGCCTGCGGGGTGAATTTGCCGTCGGCCAGCATCGCCAGCTTGTGACGCATCTTGCCGACGCCTTCGCGCAGGTCGGCCACGGCGCGGGCGGTGGCTGCCGCCGGGTTGTTGAGCTGATGGGTCAGGCCCGCGGTGATGTTGCCGAGCGCCAGCAGCTTCTCGCGCTGACCGATGATCTGGCTCTGACGTCGGCCGCCGACCTTGTGGCCTTCCAGCAGGTGCACCGCCATCGGGAACTGGGACTGCATGAATCCCGCGAACGCATTGGCATCCAGGACGAACACCCGCGACGGTTTGGTCAGCCGTACCGACGCCTCGTAGATGTGTTCCTCACCGGGGATGTAAGCCGACCAGGCGCCGAAATACACGCCACGCATCGAGGTGCGGTTGGTCTGGATGTCGACGCCTCCGGAGCGCTTCGACATCACCAGCTCACCGTCGAGCATCACGTAGAAGCACGTGGCCGGATCACCCTCGGTGACGATCGGGCCGGCCGGGAACGTCTCGATGCTGCCGGCCTGGCACAACGTGTCGAGCTGCGCGTCGGACAGGTGCTCGAACAGGAACAAGGTCCGCAGTTCGTCCCGCACACAGGTCTCGCCCATATCCGTCATCAACTCCCTCAGGCCTCGCCGGCCGTCACGCTTCTGCCAGGTAGCGGTGCACGAGCATCACAGCCATCGATCCTTCACCGACGGCGGCAGCCACCCGCTTGGCGGACTCGGCACGCACGTCTCCTGCAACAAACACACCGGGCACACTTGTTTCCAGGTGGTGCGGCGGACGATCCAGCGTCCAACCGCACACGTCGCGCAGATCGGGGCCGGCCAGGATGAAGCCGTGGTCGTCGCGGGCCACCACACCGTCGAGCCAGTCGGTGCGCGGGGTGGCGCCGATGAAGCAGCACAGGCGGGTGGCCCGCACCTCCTCGTGCTCGCCGGACTGCCGGTTGACCAACTCCAGGCCCACCAGGTGGTCGTCCTCGCCGATCGCACCGACCACCTCCGTGCAGGTGCGCACGAAGATGTTGGGAGTCTGCTCGATCTGCTGGATCAGGTAGTAGGACATCGACGCTTCCAGCGACGGCCCCCGCACCAGCAGAGTGACCGATTTGGCCTCGCGTGACATGAACATCGCGGCCTGCCCGGCCGAGTTCGCGCCGCCGACGATGTACACGTCCTCGCCGCGACATTCGGAGGCGTCCGACACCGAGGCGCCGTAGTACACACCGCGGCCGACGTAGTTGTTCGGATTGTCGGGATCGGCGAAGCATCCCGGCACCGGGAGCTGGCGGTACTCGACGCCGGTGGCCAGGATGACCGCGCGGGCACCGATGGTCTCGCCGTCGGCGAAGGTGATGGTGCGGGCCGCGCCTGCGACGTCGAGGGCGACGGCTTCGCGGGTGGTGATCACCTCGGCGCCGAACCGCTCGGCCTGCCTGCGCGCCGAGGTGGCCAGCTCGGCCCCCGACACCCCGGTCGGGAAGCCCAGGTAGTTCTCGATCCGCGAGCTGCGGCCGGCCTGTCCGCCGGTGGTCGTGCCCTCGATCAGCACGGTCTTGAGACCTTCGGATGCGCCGTACACCGCGGCGGCCAGACCCGCCGGGCCACCGCCGATCACCGCGAGGTCATACATGGTCAGCGACGGGGTGGTCGACAGCCCGAGCATGTCGGCGAGCTCGCCGTCGCTGGGTTCCACCAGTGTCTCGCCACCCTCGGTGATCACCACCGGCAGCTGCAGCCCGTCCAGCCCCGCGGCATCCAGGAGCTGACGGCCCGTCGGCTCGTCGGTGGTGAACGCCCGGAACGTGTGCTGGTTGCGGGCCAGGAACTGGCGCACCTCCCAGGACCGTGAACTCCACTGATGCCCGATCACCTTGGTGTGCGGGATGGCCCGGTCACCGACGGCGTGCCAGGCCTCCAGCAGGCCGTCGACCACCGGGTAGAGCTTCTCCTCGGGCGGATCCCACGGCTTGAGCAGGTAGTGGTCGAGGTCGACGACGTTGATGGCGTCGATGGCCGCGGTGGTGTCGGCGTATGCCGTCAACAGCACACGGCGGGCCATCGGGTAGAGATCCATCGCCGATTCGAGGAACTCGATGCCGCTCATCTGCGGCATCCGGTAGTCGGCGACGAACACCGCGACGGTGTCGCCGCGCAGTTTCAGCTCGTTGAGGGTTTCCAGGGCGTCCGGGCCAGATTCGGCGCGCACGATGCGGTAGCGCTCGCCGTAGTGGCGGCGCAGGTCACGGGCGACCGCGCGCGAGACCGCGGGATCGTCGTCGACGGTCAGGATTACGGGTTTACGGGGCTGGGAGGCGGGGCCAGTCATCGCTAACAAGTATGCGCCGCCAGTCCAGCCGATATCGGGTCAGGTCGCTACCTTCTGCCACGTCATCACCCGATCAGCGGAGCGAATCTCCCGTCGTGGTCGCCCCGGCCGGGCTCCTAGAATCCGCTTTCGTGACTGTTCTCGAATTTTCCGATTCGGTTGTTGTTGCGATTGATCCGGATTCGGCCTACGCCCTGGTCTCCGACGTCTCCCGGATGGGGGAGTGGAGTCCGGTCTGCAAGTCGTGCTGGTGGGACGACCCCGCTGCGGGTGCGGTCGCCGGAGCCTGGTTCACCGGCCGCAACGTCACGCCGGAGCGCACCTGGGACACCCGCAGCCAGGTGGTCGTCGCCGATCCGGGTCGTCAGTTCACCTGGGAGGTCAACGACGGTTGGGTCCGGTGGGGGTTCCATCTCGAACCTGCCGAGGGCGGTACCAGGGTCACCCAGGCATGGACCTTCTTGCCGAAGGGCATCGCCGGCTTCCGCGACCGCTTCGGTGAGCGGGCCGACGACGAGATCGCCGCGCGCAGCGAGGCCGCACTGACCGGGATCCCGGAAACCCTCGCGGCGATCAAACGCACCGCCGAGGCCGGTTGACCGTCAGTTGTCGGCGGGGTGACCGTCTCGATTGAGCATGGCGGCCACGTCGATTCCTGAGGCCTTGAGCGACTCCAGGATGTTGGACACCGCGAGCGGGCTGATGCCGAGCAGGCTCCCGACTGCGCCCTGGGTGTCGTTCGACCCGCCGATGATCGACAGCCGGTCGATCTCGGCCAGCGGTGCGGCCGCCGCCTCGGTCGCCTTGACCACCGAGGCCAGCACGTCGGGCAGCATCAGCAGACGCGCGGCGTCGGCCGTGTAGCCGTTGAGCGCGGCGGCGATCTCCTTCTTACCGTTGGCCTCGGCCAGCAGCTTGGCCTCGATACCGGCGGCTTCGGCCTGCTGTTCGACGCGCAGTGCATCGGCCAGTTCCTTCTTACCGGCGGCCTCGGCGACCAGCTTGGCCTGCAAGCTGTCGGCCTCGGCCTGCTTCTCGACGCGAAGGGCGTCGGCGGCGGCCTTACGGGCATCGGCCTCGGCCTGGCCCTTGCGTCGCTCGGTCTCGGCGGCGGCTTCGGCGGCCAGGATCGAGGACTGGCGCTGGCCCTCGGCGATCGCGATGTCGGCCTGCCGCTTCGCCTCGGCCGGCGCGATCACGTCGGCCTGCAGGGCGGCCTGGGCCTGCTCGGCGCGACGCTGCTCCACCTCGATGCGGGCCTGCACCCGGGCGGCCTCGGCCTGTTCGATCGCGATGCCGACGTCCTTTTGGGCGCGGGCGTTGGCCAGCGGCCCGGCCTGGTCGGCCTGGGCGTTCTCGGCCTCGGTCTGTGCGCGCAGCCGGGCCAGTTCCACATCGCGCTTCTGATTGGCGGTGGCGATCGCGGTGTCAGCCTCGGCCTGGGCGATCGACCCCTCCTGGCGGGCCTTGGCCGACTGGATCTGGGCGTCACGCTCGGCCTCGGCGGTGCCGACCGTGGCGTCCCGCTTCACCTCGGCGATGCGGCGCTGGCCGAGCGACTTCAGGTAGTCGTTGGCATCGGAGATGCCGGCGATCTTGAGGACGTCGACCTCCATGCCGATCCGGGCCAGGTCGCCGCCGGCCTCCTCGACCACGCTGCGGGCCAGGCTGTCGCGGTTGGAGTTGAGGTCCTCGACGGTCATGGTCGCGGTGATGCCGCGCAGCGAACCGGCCAGGATCTCGTTGATCTGCCGCTGCAACTCGTTGAGGTCGGAGGTCAGGAAGCGCTGCACCGCGGTCTGCACGGCCTCGTCGGCCGAGCCGATGCGAACCAGCCCGACCGCCTCGACGTTGACGGGCACCCCGTTGTTGGACAGGGCGTTCTGCAGGTTGATGCTGACGTTGAACGGTTCCAGGCTCATGATGTCGACCCGTTCGATGCCGGGCATCCGGAACCGGGCCCCGCCACGGACCACCTTCGGTGTGCCGCGGCCGGTGAACACTGCCACCTCGTTGGGCGGCACCTTGATGTAGTTCTTGACGTAGATCAGCGGCAGCACCACCAGGATCAGGATGGCGGCGATGGCGGCCAGGACGACGATGAGCAGCAGGGACACTGTGGTGCCTTTCTGACGGTTCGTGCTCGGGTACTACTCAGGTTTCTGGGACAGCTCAGGTCTCCGGAACTGCGACGACATGGACGAAGTCCGGGTCGATGTCGGAGATGTAGACGCGGGTCGCCTTGGGCAGCGCGTCGGCTTCGTCGCTCTTGGCGCGGGAGAAGACCCGGTTGCCGTCGGCGTCGACGAAGGAGATCTCGCCCCAGCCGCCCGGCGGGACCTCGAGGGTGACCGTGCCGAGCAGGCCCACATAGGAGGACCGGCCCCGGTGCGAGTTGGATTGCTGGCGGCGCATGTAGGGCAGCAGCAGCCCGTTGAGGAGGAACACCAGCACGACGGCGCAGGCAGCGGCCAGCGCCGCGCTCCACACCGTGCCCAGTCCGAGCCAGGTGCCGGCCAGACCACCGGTTCCGGCGCCGAGCAGGCCGACCGACAGTCCGGTCAGGCTCAGGAACGGCATTCCGTCCCCGTGGCCGACGTCGGCGAGCAGGAGGGCGGCCAGTACGGCGATGCCGCCGACGACGAACGCGGCCAGGTACACAGCCATCACGTGCTCGTGGTCTCCGTTCGGCGGGTGCGCGGATCAGTCCGTACAATTCTCACCTGTGCGGGGGCTGCGCCGCGCACCAATCTGCGGCCGGGATATGAGGTGGCCCGAGCTGATCAGCCGTGATTTTGGCGCAGGCCGTCGAGCGGGTATTGTGGACCAACGGTGCGGCTATCGTGCCGACTTTTTGCGTGCCCCGTCTTGGAACTGCTGATTTTCTGCAATTTCGTCTGGATCCGGCTCACGTTTTGAAGTTGGTCGCCGGCAGCATCACGACGGGCTGCATTGCGACTAATGAAGCTACGAAACGAAAGCAAGGATCGCCGAACAGCATGGCCAAGAAAGACGGTGCCATCGAGGTCGAGGGTCGCGTGGTCGAACCTCTGCCCAATGCGATGTTCCGCATTGAGCTGGAGAACGGACACAAGGTCCTGGCCCACATCAGCGGCAAGATGCGGCAGCACTACATCCGCATCCTGCCCGAGGACCGGGTAGTGGTGGAGCTCTCTCCATACGACCTGTCCCGGGGCCGCATCGTGTACCGGTACAAGTGACCCGATAGAAGCCCGACCAGTAACGACGAGAAGGGTGCCGCGCTGACGTGCGCGACACCTACAGAGCCAGAAGGATCGAAACAGCCGTGAAGGTGAACCCGAGCGTCAAGCCCATCTGCGATAAGTGCAGGGTGATCCGCCGGCATGGGCGGGTCATGGTGATCTGCAGCGATCCCCGCCACAAGCAGCGGCAGGGCTAGACCGTCCGGATACGGACGGCACACCACAACTGAATGATGAACTCCCAGCACCACTGAACGGATACGCCGTTCATCCGCGATGAGCACTCATCCACGTCCGGTACGGAGGCCGGACCCCTTCAGAGCCCTTAGGGGCTGATGGGAACGGGCTGGGACCAGACCTCCGCAAGAGAAGAAGGAACACCGCCACATGGCACGCCTCGTGGGCGTTGATCTTCCGCGCGACAAGCGCATGGAGATCGCGCTGACCTACATCTACGGCATCGGCCGTACCCGTTCGAACGAGATTCTCGCCGCGACGGGCATCGACAAGAACATGCGCACCAAGGACCTGACCGACGATCAGGTGACCGTTCTGCGCGACTACATCGAAGGCAACCTCAAGGTTGAGGGTGACCTGCGCCGCGAGGTGCAGGCCGACATTCGCCGCAAGATCGAGATCGGCTGCTACCAGGGCCTGCGGCACCGCCGTGGCCTGCCGGTGCGTGGCCAGCGGACCAAGACCAACGCGCGTACCCGCAAGGGCCCGAAGCGCACCATCGCCGGCAAGAAGAAGGCTAGGTAACCCCGATGGCACCACCGAAGAAGGCCGCGGGCGCCAAGCGCGGCAAGACCACTCGTCGCCGGGAAAAGAAGAACGTCCCGCACGGCGCCGCTCACATCAAGAGCACGTTCAACAACACGATCGTCTCGATCACCGATCCCCAGGGCAACGTCATCGCCTGGGCGTCGTCGGGCCATGTCGGCTTCAAGGGTTCGCGTAAGTCGACCCCGTTCGCCGCGCAGCTGGCCGCCGAGAACGCCGCCCGCAAGGCGCAGGAGCACGGCGTGAAGAAGGTCGACGTGTTCGTGAAGGGCCCCGGTTCGGGCCGTGAGACCGCTATCCGCTCGCTGCAGGCCGCCGGCCTCGAGGTGGGCGCGATTTCCGACGTCACTCCGCAGCCGCACAACGGCTGCCGTCCGCCCAAGCGGCGCCGGGTCTAGGGAGGATTTAGAAAATGGCTCGTTACACCGGCCCCGCCACCCGCAAGTCGCGTCGTCTCGGCGTCGACCTGGTCGGCGGAGATCAGTCGTTCGAAAAGCGCCCCTACCCGCCCGGCCAGCACGGCCGCGCGCGGATCAAGGAGAGCGAATACCGCACCCAGCTGCAGGAGAAGCAGAAGGCTCGCTTCACCTACGGCGTGCTGGAGAAGCAGTTCCGCAAGTACTACGAAGAGGCCAACCGCAAGGCCGGCAAGACGGGTGAGAACCTGCTCCAGATCCTGGAGAGCCGGCTGGACAACGTGGTGTACCGCGCCGGCCTGGCGCGCACCCGCCGGATGGCCCGTCAGCTGGTCAGCCACGGCCACTTCACCGTCAACGGTGTCAAGGTGAACATCCCGAGCTTCCGGGTGTCGCAGTACGACATCATCGACGTCAAGGAGAAGTCGCTCAACACCCTGCCGTTCGAGGTTGCTCGGCAGACCGCGGGTGAGCGTCCGATCCCGTCGTGGCTGCAGGTCGTCGGGGAGCGTCAGCGCATCCTGGTGCACCAGCTGCCCGAGCGCGCCCAGATCCAGGTGCCGCTCGCCGAACAGCTCATCGTCGAGTTCTACTCGAAGTAATGACCTATCCGGCCATCCGGCCGGTAGGTACCCAGACGGCATCAAATAGCGGGTGCCGAGAAGGAGAAATAGAAAATGCTGATCTCTCAGCGACCCACACTGTCCGAGGAAACCCTCGCCGACAACCGCTCCAAGTTCGTCATCGAGCCGCTGGAGCCCGGTTTCGGTTACACGCTGGGTAACTCGCTGCGGCGCACGCTGCTGTCGTCCATTCCGGGCGCAGCGGTCACGAGCATCCGCATCGACGGTGTGCTGCACGAGTTCACCACCGTCCCCGGGGTGAAGGAAGACGTCACCGACATCATCCTGAACCTGAAGGGCCTGGTCGTGTCCTCCGAAGAGGACGAGCCCGTCACCATGTACCTGCGCAAGCAGGGCCCGGGTGCGGTCACCGCCGGTGACATCGTGCCTCCGGCCGGTGTGACCGTGCACAACCCGGACATGCACATCGCCACCCTGAACGACAAGGGCAAGCTGGAGGTCGAGCTCGTCGTCGAGCGTGGCCGTGGCTACGTCCCCGCCGTTCAGAACAAGGCCTCGGGTGCCGAAATCGGCCGTATCCCGGTCGATTCCATCTACAGCCCCGTGCTGAAGGTGACCTACAAGGTTGAGGCCACCCGCGTCGAGCAGCGCACCGACTTCGACAAGCTGATCCTCGATGTCGAGACCAAGAACTCGATCAGCCCGCGGGACGCCCTGGCGTCGGCCGGCAAGACCCTGGTCGAGCTGTTCGGTCTGGCACGGGAACTCAACGTCGAGGCCGAGGGCATCGAGATCGGCCCGTCGCCGGCCGAGGCAGACCACATCGCCAGCTTCGCGCTGCCGATCGACGATCTGGACCTGACCGTCCGTTCGTACAACTGCCTCAAGCGCGAGGGGGTGCACACGGTGGGCGAGCTCGTCGCCCGCACGGAGTCCGACCTGCTGGACATCCGTAACTTCGGCCAGAAGTCCATCGACGAGGTGAAGATCAAGCTGCACCAGCTGGGTCTCTCGCTCAAGGACAGCCCGGCCACGTTCGATCCGTCCGAGGTCGCCGGTTACGACGCCGCCACCGGCACCTGGACCGCGGATGCCGGCGGTTATGACCTGGATGACACCCAGGACTACGCCGAGACCGAGCAGCTCTAAAGAATTACCGTCCCGGTCCTACCTGATACGGGGACCGGCCCCATTTAGGAGATAGTCGCAATGCCCAAGCCCACCAAGGGTGCCCGCCTCGGCGGGTCGTCCTCGCACCAGAAGGCGATCCTGGCCAACCTGGCCACCTCGCTCTTCGAGCACGGCCGCATCAAGACGACCGAACCCAAGGCCCGGGCTTTGCGTCCGTACGCCGAGAAGCTGATCACCCACGCCAAGAAGGGTGAACTGCACAACCGGCGTGAGGTGATGAAGAAGATCCGCGACAAGGACGTCGTGCACGTCCTGTTCGCCGAGATCGGTCCCTTCTTCGCCGATCGCGAGGGTGGCTACACCCGCATCATCAAGGTCGAGAACCGTAAGGGCGACAACGCGCCCATGGCGGTCATCGAGCTGGTGCGGGAGAAGACCGTGACCTCCGAGGCCGACCGCGCTCGTCGTGCGGCCGCCGCGCAGGCCAAGGCTGCCGAGGCCGAGGCTCCCAAGGCTGAAGAGGCCGAGGAAGCCGCCGAGGAGACCCCGGTCGCCGAGGCTGAGGCCGAGGACGCCGCCGTCGCTGACGCCGAGACGGCTGAGGCTGCGGCTGAGGACGACGCTGCCAAGTCGTAGCGAGAACATGGACATGCCCGCCACCGAATCCGGTGGCGGGCATGTTCGTTTGCGCCTGGACATTGCCTATGACGGAACGGATTTCGCGGGCTGGGCGGTGCAGGCCGGTCAGCGCACCGTGGCCGGGGTGATCGACGAGGCACTCTCGACGGTCTTCCGTACGCCGGTGGTGACGCGCACCGCGGGCCGAACCGACACCGGGGTGCATGCCTCCGGTCAGGTCGCCCACGTCGACATTCCCGCCGACGCGCTGTCACATGCCTATCCGCGGACCACCCGCCCCGGCGATGCCGAATTCACGCCGCTGGTGCGGCGATTGGGGCGGTTGCTGTCGACCGATGTCCGGATCCGCGACATCGTGCGCGCACCAGCGGGTTTCGACGCCAGATTTTCCGCGCTGCGACGGCACTACACGTACCGACTCAGCCTCGCCCCCTACGGCGTCGAGCCGGCCGAGGCGCGGTTCGTCACACCATGGTCCAAACCGCTGGACCTCGACGCGATGACCGCGGCCTCACGGGAATTGCTGGGGCTCAACGATTTTGCGGCGTTCTGCCGCCATCGCCCGGGTGCGACGACCATCCGCGACCTGCAACGGCTGGAGTGGGTGCGTGACGGCTTCTACGTGACGGCCTATGTCACCGCGGATGCGTTCTGCTGGAACATGGTTCGCTCCTTGGTTGGTGCGCTGCTCGCGGTGGGGGAAGGTAGGCGACCAGCGTCGTGGACCGCCGGGCTGCTGGGTGAGACGAGCCGGTCCAGTGATTTCGCCGCTGCCCCTGCCCGTGGGCTCACGCTGGTCCAGGTCGATTACCCGGCCGATGATGAGCTCGAGGCTCGCAATCTGATCACCCGCGATGTGCGGACGGTCGACTGAGCGCGGCAGTACACCGTGTTCTACTCCTGGCTCGTAGGTCACATGGTCCAGCGACCTCTCAGGGTGGAATGCGGTGCCCGCATGCCGTCGGGAACTTCGGCCGAAGGTTATCCGCCGCCCTCAGAGCCGTGCGGAGACGAACCTCGCGGCCTGGGCCACCATGCCTGACCGGATGTAGCCGGGCGCCAGGTGATCCTGCCACCCGGCTCGCCAGTTGTACGGGCTGCTCGGGTTGCAGACCGGGTCATCGGAGTGGCACAAGTCGATGGTGCGGTTCCGATAGGCCGGGTTCAGCAGGGTGATCGGCGCGGCCCAGTTGGCGCCGTTGCCGAACAGCGCCACCGCTGCGACGTGTCGTTCGGAGCCGGCCGGCAGCGGGCTGTTGAAGGTGAATGCCGAGATGGGCATTGCCAGAACGAGATCGGTTGCCGCGGCGCCCAGTGAGTATCCGCCCAGCACGAGTTTGGTTCTCGGGCAGTTGCGCATCATCCACTGCACGCGCCGGCTCATGTCGTTGGCGCCCATGTCGACCTGGGTGTCGGCCGGGTACTTCACGGGGTAGAGGCTGATGTTCGGGCCGCGCAGGGTGCGAAGAGCGTTGACGAACGCAGCGCCGACCTGCCCGGGACCCGGGGGCTCCATGCGGCCGCGGGCGAACACCACCTCTGCAGGCGGACAACTGGCGGCCGTGGCGGCGCCAATCATGCTGGGCGCCACGACTATCGGCGCCACGACCGCAGTCAGAGCGGTGGTCAGTGCGGCCAACATACGATGGCCAATCACGCGTTAGATGGTATTGACGATCGCGTCGAGAATAGGTGCCGGTCCGGCAACGATCCGGCGACGAAGTGTGTCGCGTCAGAGCCGGCCGGCGACGAAATCGGCCGCCTGGTTGACCATCCCGCCATCGATGTAGGCGCCGGCCAGGTGATCGGGCCAGTTGTTCTTCCAGGTGTCCGGGTCGGCCGGGTTGCAGATCGGGTCGGCACCGTGGCACAGCTCGATGGTCCGGTCGGCGTAGATCGGGCTGAAGCGGGTGATGGGTCCGACCCACGCGGCCCCGTTGCCGAACAGGGCAACAGCAGCGATGTGCCCGTCTGCGCCGGCGGGCAGCGGCGTCTTGAAGCCGAACCCGGTGAACGGGACGGCCAGCACCACGTCGGCAACAGCCGCGCCCAGTGAGTACCCGCCGATCACCAACCGGGTATCCGGGCAGTTGTCCATCATGTACTGGATGTGGCCGCTCATGTCGTTGGCGCCGATGTCGACTTCGGTGTCGGCGGGGTACTTGACGGCATACACGCCGATGTTCTTGTTGGCCTTGGAACGCAGCGCGTTCACGAACGCGTTTCCGAGAGTGCCGACGCCGGCGGGTTCGGTACGGCCACGGGCGAATACCACTTCGACCGGAGGGCACGGGGCGGCATTGGCAGTAGCTACAGCGCCGGGAATGGCAGCCGAGGTGACCGGCAGGACGGCTACAGCCGCGGCAATGATGGCTGCCACACCGATCCAGCGCCGAAGCGTTCGGGCGACGTGGCTATCCATGGGAAGTTTGACCACCTCAGCGATCGTAGCGGACGTGCACTACAGCAGCCCCGCGACGAAGTTCGCGGCATCGTTGGCCGGGCCTTCGTACGCCCGGTGCGCCGGCACACTGTCGCCGTCGCCGCAGATCGGATCGCCGGGGTTGCACAGGTCGATGGCACGAGATCCGTACACCGGGCTGGAGGTCAGCGGCAAACCGAGTTTGGCCGAGGGGTTGCCGAAGACGGCGACCGCGGCGACGTGCTCGGGGACGTTCGGCGGCAGCGGTGCGGTGAACCCGACGGCCGGGAACGGGACGGCGGCGATCACGTCGATGACCGCGGCGCCCTGGGAGTATCCGCCCAGCACCAGGCGGGTGTTGGGGCAGTTGTCCACCATCCACTGGATGTGGCCCGAGGCGTCGTTGGCGCCACCGGCGGCGGCCAGGAAGTCGAAGCTGGCCGGGTAGTTCACCGCATAGGCACCGACCGAACGGCCACCGACCTTGTTGCGCAGCGAGCTGACGAAGGCGTTGCCGATCCGGCCGAGGCCAGGCGTGTCATTGGTGCCGCGGGCGAAAACCACCTCGATATCGGGGCAGTCCGCGGCTTTGGCGGTCGGCAGCGCCGCTCCGAGACCCGTGCCGGGGTTGGTGGGCACCACGACGGGGGCGACGACGGCGGCGGCAGCGGTCAGCGCTGCCGCCACGAACACAGTGCAGCGACGAACAAGATCAATGGCCACACCGAATCCTAACGTCTGTTTGCCACTAAACGATTCCCGCGACGAAGTTCACAGCCTGATCGGCCATGCCGACGTAATCACTGTGCGCGAACGGGTTCCGGCCGCGTGAGCAGATCGGGTCCCCGTCCTTGCAGATGTCGATCGCCTTGCCACCGAAGACCGACGAGGTGATCGGAATGCCGAACTTGGCCGACGGGTTCCCGAACACGGCAACGGCGGCGACCTGGGGCACCAGGTCTCCGGAAAGGGGCGGGGCCGACCCGATTTCGCCGACCCGGTTGCCGAGCGGCGGGATGCCCGCCAGCATGTCCACGACCGCGGCACCCTGGGAGTAGCCGCCGAGTACCACCTTGGTGGACGGGCAGCTGGACGCCAGCGTGGCGATGCGGTTGGCGGCGTCGTTGGCGCCGTCGGCGGCCGCCAGGAAGTCGTAGCTGGCCGGGTAGTTCACCGCGTAGGTGCTGACGGTGCGGCCGCCGAGTCGGGAGCTCAGTCCGTCGGCGAAGGCCTGGCCTGGCCGGCCCAGTCCGGGTGCGTCATTGGTGCCGCGGGCGAAGATGACCTCGACGTCGGAGCACGGTGCCGCCGCGGCGGGCGCGGCGAGCGCCAGCGGGAAAGCCGCGCTGACCAGGGTTGAGACGATCGCGGCCACCCGGGCCGACTTCCGGAGGAGACTCACGGGGGACATATTCACACAAAATGGTTAGCCGCGGCTAATCGTTTGGCCGTTCCGAAGTCTCCTGCAAAGCCATATCGGGCCAGGTCGCGAGCTCGATCTGGCTGGCTGCTCCGGGGTCCGTCGGCTCGGTGCGGTCGCCCTGACGGGCCACCGCCAGTCCCATGAGAACCACTACGCCGCCGATTGCCTGGCTCACCGACATGGCCTCGCCGAGCATGATCCAGGCGATCAGGACCGCGAACAGGACCTCCGAGAGGCCGACCAGGGAGGCGAAGCGCGGCTTGAGCCTGGCGATCCCGACGATGCCGAGGGTGTAGGCCAGGGCGGTGGGGATCAGCCCCAGTGCGATCACCGGCACCACCCACGCGGTGGTGTACCCGGCGATGGTGACCGGGTTGGTGGTGAAGGTCAGCGGCATGACTCCGGCGACACCGAGCAGTGTCACGGCCGCGGTCCCGATGATCAGGCCGCCTGCGGCCAGGCTGATCGGGCTGAGTCCGTCGCCGTCGGTGCTGGCCTTGTTGGACATCATGAAGTAGCAGGCGGCGCACACGGCGGCGGCCAGACCCCAGGTCACACCGGTGAGGTTGATCTGGGCTCCGCTGAAGACGTCGAGCACCAGGATGATGCCGGCGATGGCGACGGCCACCCCGCCGAAAGTCATGGCACTGGGGCGGTGCCGGGTGGTGGCCCAGACCCAGCCGACGACGAGGATCGGCGCGGTGTACTCGAGGAGCAGTGCCACGCCGACCGAAAGATGCGCGACGGCGTTGTAGTAGCAGAGTTGCGCCCCGGCGATCGGGATCAGGCCGTAGCCGACGACGGTCTTGGCATGGCCGAGCACTTCGCGGAGCCAGCCGGGCCGCACGATGCTGGCGAAGACGGCCATGATGATCGCGCCGCCGGCGAGCCGGGCGGTGACGGCCGCGGTGGGACTCCAACCGGCTTCCATCAGTGCTTTGGCGAAGGGGCCCGATGAGCCGAATGCGAGCGCGGAGCTCACGGCGAACAGTAGTCCGAGCCGGAAGTGGTTGTCGGCGGTCGTGCGATCGAGCTGGGCTTCGGCAGTCATCGGTACACCTCCCCGGGGCGTGTCATGAGTAAAATTGATTATGGTAATGACAGTAAGGTAGAACTTACGGCGACAGGGGGTCATGAGTCAAATGCTTTTTACCTATGACACGGAGCTCACGCTCCGCGCCGCGATGGTGTTGGTGAACACCGATCGGGTAGAGGGCGAACAACTGGCTGACCAGTCCGATCTGAGCGCCTACCTGGATGACTTCGGCTGGACCGGCCGGCGTGACCGCGACGACGCCGAACTGAAGGCTGTCCGCGCACTGCGCACGCGCCTCGGGGAGATCTGGACGGTGGCCGACGACGAGGAGGAAGCAGTCCGTCGGGTCAACGCCCTGCTGAGCGACACCAAGGCGGCGCCGTGGCTGACCCGGCACAAAGAGATGCCGGAGTGGCACCTGCACCTGGCTTCGGTTGATGACCCGCTGGCTCAGCGGATGGGCGCGGAGATGGCGATGGCGCTGGCCGACCTGATCCGTGGCGGCGAGCTGCGTCGTCTCAAGATCTGCGCGGCGCCCGACTGCGAGGCCGTGTTGACCGACCTGTCGCGCAACCGCTCGCGCATCTTCTGCGACACGGGCAACTGCGGCAACCGGCAGCACGTCGCGGCCTACCGGCAGCGTCAGCGCGAGGACTGAATCAGTTACATCATGTGCTGTCGGCTGCTGAGCGCCGAGGGCATTTTCGATCTCACGGCCGTGTCGTGATCCCGTGAGGCCGCAATCACTGCGCGGGAGGTGCTCCAGGCCGGGTTAGGGTGATCGCCGGGGGACACATGGCACGGCGATCGGCCACTCGGCTACAGCTCAGCGGGCATCGATTCCTGTTGCGGCGCATGGCACACGCGATGGTTCGCGGTGATGCCCGGATGCTCGACGATCCATTGCGTGCCCAGGCGGTGGCCTACGCTGCCGGGTGCGCGGTGGCAGCCATCGCGATCGCGGTGTGCGCGGTGCTCGCGGTGGTGCGTCCGGGTTCGGCGCCTGGCGATGCGCCGATCCTGATGGCGCGTGACACCGGTGCCCTCTACGTGCGGATCGCCGACGCCGTGCACCCGGTGCCCAACCTCGCCTCGGCCCGGCTCATCGTCGGCGCGCCGGCGGACCCGGTGGTGGTCGACGACGCGGCGATTGCCAAGGTCCGGCGCGGGCCGCAGGTCGGGATTCCGGGTGCACCTGCCCAGATCGGAACACCGCTGAGTCTCGACGAGTCGGGCTGGGCGACGTGCGATGTCGCTGAGCCGGCCGAGACCGTGCTGGTGGCGGGCGGGACCGGACCCGAGACGTCTCCGCTGCTGGACGGTCAGGCCCTGTTGGTGTCAGCACGCGCGGTAGGAGCGTCGACCTACCTGCTCGCCGACGGACGGCGTGCCCGGGTGGATCTGCGCGACATCGCCGTCGTGCGGGCTTTGCACCTGGAAGGTGTGTCACCGCTCCCGGTTTCGCAGACCCTGCTGGACGCTGTGCCCGAAGTGCCCGCGCTGCAGGCCCCGTTGATCGCCGGCGTGGGCACTCCCGGACCCGCCGCGCTGGGCGGCCTGACCGTGGGGACCGTGATCCGCGTGGTGCGTGCCGGGCCCACCGAGTTCTATGTGGTGCTTGCCGACGGATTGCAACGTGTCGGCCGGGTGGCGTCCGACGTCATCCGCTTCAGCGTGGTACAGCAGCATGACGAACCTCCCGTCGTCCCCGCCGATGTGGTGGCCGATGTGCCGGTGGCTGACCACCTCGAGGTGGCCCGGTTTCCCGAGCGGGTACTGCCCCGTGGACGAGCCGTCTTATGCGCACGCTGGGATCCGAGGCAACCTGACGGCGATACGAATACGACTGTGGCGACCGCGGATTCACTGCAGGGTGACAGCGTGCAGTTGGCCCAGGCCGACGGCGACGGGCCGAACGTCGATCGCGTGCAGATCCCCGCGGGTCGCAGCGTGCTGCTGCAGGCCGGCAGTGTGGTCCGCGGGGGCACCGCCGGTGGACCGCTGTATCTGCTGAGCGATCTCGGTGTGCTGTTCGGGATCCACGACGGGACGACTGCCGAACACCTCGGCCTCGGGAACAGAGCCGTTCCCGCACCATGGCCCATGCTGGCCATGCTGCCGCGCGGCCCCGAACTCAGCCGTGACGCGGCCTCAGTCGCTCGGGACGCCGTCCCCGGTCTCCGGACGACACCGGCGTAACCGGTTGGTGGCCAACACCAGTGCGGTCAGGACCGTCGCGCCGACGCACACGGCCGCACCGCCGAATGCGATCCGCCCGGGCCGGGGATCAACCGCTGCGGGCGCCGTCGGTGCCACCGAAACCGGAGCGGTCGGCGCGGCCACGGGCGACGCCGTGCCGCTACTGACCGCGGCCGGCGCGTCGATAACACCGTGCCCGACAAACGGATTCCAGCCGTCGGCGGGGGTGTGGGCCGTGTCTTCGATGCGGCGCATCACCTCTCGGGCACTCAGCTGAGGAAACCGGGACCGCACCAGCGCGGCGAGCCCGGCCACCACCGGCGCGGCATAGCTGGTTCCGGAGATCGGGGCGCCGCGTCCGAGCCTGTCGATCAACTGTTCGCCGTCGGGATGCAGCGACACCAGGTTCTCGCCCGGCGCGGCCACGTCCACCCAGGGACCCGCCAGGCTGAAATCCGATGGGGTGCCGTCGGATCCGACCGATCCCACGCACAGCACGAGATCGTCGTACCAGGCCGGGCTGGAAACCGAGCGCACGCTGTTCCAGTCGGGCTCGCCGGGCGCTCCGACGGTTCCATCCGGCTGCGCACAGCCGCCACCGACGTTGCCTGCCGCGGCGACCACCACCACGTTGCGGACATCGACCGCGTAGCTCAACGCGGCACCGAGGGCGCGGTCATCGGGTGTGGCGGTGGCCGGCACGCACGCAACCGAGGAGATGTTGATGACGGTGGCACCCAGATCGGCCGCGGTGCGCACCGCCATGGCGAGGGTGTCGACATCGCCGACACCGTTCGCTCCGGTGTCTGCGGCGAACTTGTTGCTCGTCTGACGGATGGCCAGGACGGCGGCGTCGGGGGCAACCCCGCTGAATCCGTCGCTCGGTGTGGCAGCGGCGATTCCGGCAACGATCGTGCCGTGACCGTCGCAATCGGCGGTGCCGTCACCGCGGGACACATAGTCGCCGCCGCCGATCAGGTTCGGCAGTAGCCGGTGCCGGGCGACTCCGGTGTCGATCACCGCGATCTTCTGACCGGCGCCGCGGGTGAGCGGCCATACCGCATCGAGCTCGAGGGCGGTGCCCGGCGGAGTGGTGGCGCCGGTGGTGGATCGGAAGCAGGGCCGGCGCTGCTCGGTGGAGGTGAGGGGAGCCGGCGGAGCGGGCTGCGGAAGCAAGGTCTTGTCGATTGCCGGCGGTATGACCGCAGCCGCCGGGGCAACGGGCACCAGCGGAAGTCCGGCGATCAACGTCGCGATCAGTCGGGCTGAGCGTTTCACCGCAATCCCAGGTCGCGAATGAGGTCGAAGGCGCCGGCGAGCCAGCATGCCAGCGGCACCACCGCGGTCAGCGCGGCGTACTCGAGGGCGTCGGCGAGCCGCGCTGCCACGGGGCTCTGGATCGTCACCGGCCAGACGACGGCGATCCCGGCGCCCACGGCGAGTATGCCGGTCCAACTGCCGTGTGCGGGCAGCCATGCCACCACGAGGACGAAAGCCGCGGTGAGCGAGAGGAATCCGCAGATCGCGGGAACTGTGCGGCAGTACACGGACCCGTAGCTTCGTGACCGCAGTAGCAGCGCCACCCCGACGGCCGCGGCGAAGGCGACCTCGATCACCGTGACCTGTTGCAGAGCTGTGAGGGCTAGGACCGCGGTTCCCAGTGCGGCCGTGGCGGAACACCCCGCTATCAGGCTCACCAGGTTCCGGTGTCCGGCGAGCGCCCGGCCCTCGACATCGAACCCGTTGTCTTCCAGGGTTTCCTCCGCATCGGGGTAGGCCGGTATCGGAGGCGTCAGTCCGGCCAGCGCGATCGACAGCCGTGGAGTCAGCGGCAGCAGGCCCACCCCGAGCGCACTCGCCACGGCACCCAGTGCCGGCGTGGCCAACGGCCAGAGCACCGCCACACCTGTCGCCACGGCCAGCAGTCCGGCGACCGTCACGATCGCGAGCAGGAGCTGTGAGCCGTCACGCGATAGGCGGAGCAGGACTGCTCCCAGCGAGCCGGCTGCCGTCGCAGCCAGGAAGAAGTTCGCCGGAGCGGGCCCGGCCGGAACCACGAGGAAGCCGGCAACCGCCACATATGCCACGGCTACGACGTTGAGTGTCGCGACGGTGATCGGGCGCAGACCCAGACGTGGTGCCGTCACCGCGATGCCGGTGACGGCCACAGCCAGTGCCGCGGTGGCGGCGACGCGGTCGAGTCCGACACGGCCCAGCCCGGCCCACATCAACGCCACGAGGCTCAGTGCGGAGGCCCACAGGCAGGCAGCAACACGGAGGCCGGCGGGAAAACCGTCATCGGACGAATCAACGGTCAGCGCGGTGATCAGTGGCCGCTGCGGCGTTGGCTGCTCGCAGGAGGAATCCAGGACCAGCAGATCGCCGTCCCGAATATCGTTCTGCACCAGAGTGACCGACTCGTCCAGCCGGCGACCACCCAGCTGTGCCAGCTGCCAGCGACGCGGGGTCCCGTCCGCGACTCCGAGCGCATCGACGATCCATGGCAGCAGCTCGCCCACGGTCACGGCGGTGGGCAAGGACAGGTCGACGGTGACACCGCGGCCCGGCTCGTGCGGCGTCCCGAAGTGAATCGATACATGGCGCAAGGAATCCGGCATCGCATCACCCCCCCCGGTAGACGCCGATGCATGTCACGTTAACCGACCCGGCGGGCAGACCTGCGCACCAAAATTTCGGAGCGAGACGGGAACCCGAGAGACTCGGCATGCGTCCAAACGTCGATGGAACCGATCCGCACACCGCACGCCACCCGCGCGCTCCCGACGTCGGGGCCCGCGACCGGGGAGCTGCTCATCGATGCCCCGCCTGCCTTGCCCCGGCACACTCCGGTGAGCCCGCTGACCAGGCTGTTGCCGCTCGTGCTCGTGGTGGCGATGGCCGGGATGATCGCCGTGTACGTGACCTCGGGGACGGCTGCCACCCGCGGACCGGCGTCTGCGATGTTCCCGATCATGATGGCGGTGTCGGCGATCGGCACCGTCGCCTACGGCTTCAAGAGTGGTGGCCGGGCTCAGCAGCTCCACCGTGAGCGCTGTGAGTATCTGCGCTACCTCGATGGGATCGACACCGCGGCGGGCGAAACCGGACGCTCACAATGGTTGGAGCTGCATGCAGAACATCCCGCACCGGAGCGACTGTGGACGCTGGCGGGTAGCGACCGGATGTGGCAGCGCCGCCCGGATGCCCCGGAGTTCTGCGAGGTGCGGATCGGGGTGGGGGACCGGCCGCTGGCCACACGGCTGGTCGCCGGCGCCACGGACCCGGGACGCGACGCCGATCCGGTGACGACATCGGCTGTGGCGCAGCTGATCCGGCGTAGGGCGATTGTCACCGGCGTGCCGGTGACGGTGAACCTGCGCGGGCTCGGACACGTGACCGTCGGCGGGCCGGCCGACGCGGCCCGGGCCTTGTTGCGTGCCATGATCTGCCAGCTGGCGACCGCACACAGCCCGAGACACCTCCGAATTGCCATTGTCGTCGACGTGTCGACCGCTGCCGACTGGGAATGGATGAAATGGCTTGCCCACCATCGGCATCCGGACGGCGGGACCACCGCGTTGCGGTTGCGCACACTGACCGACCTGCCGGACGCAGCTTCGCCGGTGCATACCGTCGTCATCGTCGACTCCGCCACGCCTTCGGTCGCAACGCAGGTTCCGAGTGTGACCGTGCTGACCATCGCCGGCCGCGCCGGTATCGACGGCGCCGACGTCGACCTGCATCTGGAGCTGGACGCCGAGATGGTGCGATGCGGTGATGCCACGGCACGACCCGACCGGATAACCCTCGGGCAGGCCGCCACGTGTGCCCGCAGACTGGCCCGATACCGCTGTGCTCAGGCACCCGACGACACCGGCTGGGCAGCACTGATCGGTATCGCCGACCCCACCGCCATCGATCCGGCGACGAACTGGACGGCGTCGGATCCGCAGCGGTTCCTGCGGGTCCCGGTCGGCCGGTGCGCAGATGGCACGCCGGTGCACCTCGACCTCAAGGAAGCCGCACACGACGGGTTCGGCCCCCATGGGCTGTGCGTCGGTGCCACCGGCTCGGGGAAATCGGAGTTTCTGCGCACCCTTGTGCTCGGCTTGATCGCCACCCATCCGCCCGAGGCGCTGAACCTGGTTCTCGTCGACTTCAAAGGTGGTGCAACATTTCTCGGGTTGCACCGGACGCGCCACATCAGCGCGTTGATCACCAACCTGGCCGAGGAGGCACCGCTGGTGGCCCGGATGGCCGATGCGTTGGCCGGAGAGCTGACCCGGCGACAAGAACTGCTCCGGGCGGCCGGAAACCTGGCCAACGTCGCCGAGTACCGACGGCGCGCGGATCTGCCCGCTTTGCCCGCGCTGCTGATCGTCGTGGACGAGTTCTCCGAACTCCTACAACAGCACCCGGATTTCGCGGATCTGTTCGTGGCGATCGGCCGGCTCGGGCGGTCACTGGGCATACATCTGCTGCTGGCCAGCCAGCGCCTCGACGAAGGCAGGCTGCGTGGGCTGGAAAGCCACCTGTCCTACCGGGTGTGCCTCAAGACCTTCTCGCCGAGCGAATCCCGCTCGGTGCTCGGCATCGCCGACGCGTACGAACTCCCCAACGCACCGGGAGCGGCTTATCTCAAGACACCGGCCGGCGAGATCATCAGGTTCCAGACCGCGTTCGTCTCGGCCGACAGCCAGGTCGCCGAACAACCCTCGCGCACACCGCAGGAGGCGCCGATGCCGCGGCGATTCACCGGGGCATGGGCAACAGCCGGCCCCCGCCCGGTAGCGCCGACGACGACCAGTGTGCTGCAACAAGTTGTCGACCGGCTGGCGGGATACGGGACACCGGCACATCAGGTATGGCTGCCCCCGCTGCCGGGCGCCGTACCGCTCAGTGATGTGTTGTTGTCCGATTCCGAGGCACTGGCGGTGGCGATCGGGCTGGTCGACCGTCCCTTCGAGCAGCGCCGGGACCGACTGATGCTCGACCTGGGCGCCGCCCAGGGCAATGTCGCGATCGTCGGTGGCCCCCAGTCCGGTAAATCCACGGCGGCCACGACGTTGGCGGTGGCACTGGCCGCTACTCATCATCCACACGACGTGGCCATCTACTGCATGGATTTCGGCGGGGGAGCGTTGAGCGCACTGCGCGGGCTGCCGCACGTGGGTGCCGTAGCCGGGCGGGCGGACGGCGATCTGGTCCGGCGCACCGTGGCCGAGCTGCATGCCCTGGTCAGCATCCGCGAGGCGCGGTTCACCACGCTCGGCATCACTTCCATGGCCGAATACCGGGCACGCCGTCAAGCCGGGGACATCGATGATCCGTTCGGCGACGTGTTCCTGATCATCGACGGGTGGACGACGTTGCGCGGCGAACTGGACTCCATGGAGCCGTCGATCACCGCGCTTGCGGTACAGGGGCTTTCGCTCGGTGTCCACGTGGTCGCGACGGCGTCACGGTGGGCGGAGTTCCGCCCGGCACTCAAGGATCAATTGGGCACCCGCATCGAACTGCGGCTCGGTGATCCCGCCGAATCCGAGATGGACCGCAAGCGAGCGCGGCAGCTCGCCCAGAGCACGCCGGGACGGGGGCTGACCCGTGAGGGCCGCGAGCTGCTGATCGCGCTGCCGCGGCTGGACGGGATTGCGATCGATACCGGGATCGGCACGTCATTGGCCAGGGTCGGGGAAATCTTGCGCGCCCAGTACGGTGAGGCTCGAGCCCCGGCCATCCGGCTGTTGCCGACGAGTGTGCGCCGGCACGAGCTGATTCCGGCATCGCGCACCCGACCCGCCACCGAAGTGCTGCTGGGCCTCGGCGAACGCGAACTCGCCCCGGTGCGGGTCGATTTCGCTGCCCAGCCCGATCTGGTGATCCTCGGTGACACCGGCTGCGGCAAGTCCACCGTGTTACGCACCCTGTGCCATGACCTGGTGGCCGTCAACGACGCGGCGAGCGTGCAACTGCTCATCGTCGACTTTCGCCGCGCACTGCTGGGCGTCGTCGAGTCGGAGCATCTGACCGGGTACGCGCCCACTGTCGGCGCACTGGAGGCCGTCCTGCCGAGAATGCTTGAGACCCTGAGCAACCGGATGCCGGGGCCCGAGGTCACCCAGCGGCAGCTCCGTGACCGCGCGTGGTGGGGCGGGCCGGAACTGTACGTCGTGGTCGACGATTACGACCTGGTGGCGGCCGGCGGGGTGAATCCGCTCACTCCGTTGTTGCCCTATCTGCCGCACGCGCGTGATCTCGGTCTGCACCTGCTGCTGGCCCGCCGTTCCGGCGGTGCGGCGCGAGCGATGTTCGACCCGATCCTGGGCGCGGTCAGAGACCTCGGCTGCATGGGCCTGATGATGAGTGCCAACGCCGACGACGGCGTGCTGCTGGGATCGGTACGCCCGGTGCGGCTTCCGCCGGGGCGCGGCACCCTGATCACCCGGGCGGCCGCCGAGCAGCTGGTTCAGGTCGCGTGGTGACGCCGGTCGTCGTCGAGGTGGGTCCGGTGACCGTGCGGGGACCGGGCCCGGTCTCGGACGTGGCTGCGACGGCGGTGGCGAGCATCGACGACGAGATCGCCCTGGTCGACGACGGACCAGTTGCGGTATCCGACCTGTGGGCCGAGGTGCTCGTCACCGCGGCAGCGGGGGCACGGCGCCTCACCCTGGTGTTCCCTACCTGGTGGACCGCCGATCAATGCGAGCGGGTACGGGTCGCCGCCACCGCGTCGGGTGCTGAAGTAGCGGTGCGGCAGCGGGTTCAGGTCGTGAGCGCGGCGTGCACGAGTGCGGCCTGGGTGGTGGTCGAGATCGCCGTCGAAGTCGTCATGGTCTCGGGATCCGACGGCGCAAGCGTCACGCTGGCCCGCCACGGGGAGGGGGAGCCGGATCCGGAGACGGTGGTACGCGCGGTGTTTGCGACTGCCGGGCCGTCGGCCGAGGTGGTCGTCGATGCCCCGGCAGAGGTCGCCGGAGCGATGTCTCTCGGCACTGCGGTGATGGCCGGACTGCGTCGTCGCGGCTCCACGGCCGCCCTGGCCGACACCGTGGCCTGGCATGAGGCCCCGCTCGCGTCCGAGGCACCGGCCGTTGCCGCAAGGATCGGCCGGCGGGTACCGCCGGGCCGGATCGCGATCGGTGCCGCAGCGGTTCTGGCAGCGGTGCTCGGGACCATCGCCTTCGCTCATGGCGGACCCGGTGACGGCGTGGCGATGGCGGTCCTGGTCGAGGGACGGGTCGCGGTGCAGATCCCGGCCGGGTGGACCGTGCGGCGCATCACCGATGGCCCGGGATCAGCTCGGGTTCAGGTGGTTTCGCCGAC